>JAFGLK010000352.1 GCA_016928125.1 Anaerolineae bacterium | reverse complement strand
TGAAAGGAGGCGCCTGGGCTTCGGTTGGATTATCATCTGACGGAACCGTCTTGCTTCGGTCGGATTATCATTTGGGTTGACACGGGCTTGCCATTCGGCTCTGCCTCTCTCTGGCGCATCGAAAACGGATGAAGAACACACTTGACAGACGCCAGCAGAGCGCGTATAATATTCGAAGATTTGAATGCGTTGGTTGAGAGGCTCGCTGCAGTGAGACCCTATACCGAGCAGGCACGCCTGCTCAAGGCCATGGCCCATCCCACCCGCCTGAGGATCCTCGAGATCCTCTCAAAGGGCGAGGCGTGCGTCTGCCACCTGACGGCCATCTTGGGGCAACGCCAACCCTACGTGTCACAGCAGTTGATGACACTGCGGGAGGCCGGGCTGGTGAACGATCGCAAGGATGGGATCATGGTCTACTATAGCCTGAGTGACGGGCGCATGCAGGCTGTGATTCAGGCCACGCGAAACATGCTGTTGGCCAACCATCCGGGATTGCGCTTTCCGGAGCTGCCCGACCCACCCGTTGAAGGATGCCCCTGCCCCAAATGCGAGGCGCTGGGAGGCTGCCGGTAGGCGAAGGTCTTTCTCTAGTGCATCTGGTTGCTCTTTTTTTTTGTTTTCATATATTCATTTTCATGAATACATATGGGCGGCGTCGGAGGGATGACTGACATGCTCTCAATGGATCGGATCGTGAGCCTCTTGCAGGGAGGCCTGGGAAACCTGGCGGCCTATCTGGCTGCCCACGTCTTGCTCTGCCTTCTGCCTGCGTTCTTCATCGCCGGAGCGTTGAGCGCCCTGGCGCCGCGTGAGACGGTCACCCGCTACCTGGGGCGCAATGCGCCCAAGATCATCTCGTACCCGGCTTCGGCGCTGGGAGGTTTCGTGCTGGCCGTGTGCTCCTGCACCATCATGCCGCTCTTTGCGGGCATCTACAAAAAGGGTGCGGGCTTAGGCCCTGCCATCACCTTCCTATTTGTAGGCCCTGCGATCAACATCCTGGCGCTGGCCTACACGGGCGTGGCCTTGGGCATGGATATCGCCATCGCGCGCGTCATTCTCTCGGCGATTTTCGGCATTGGCATTGGGCTTATCATGGCCTCTATATTCCGCCGAGACGATCTAGCTCGTGCGGAGACGCCCGGCAGCGGCTTTGAGGGCAGCGCACGCGTCGAGGCGCGCGTCTGGATCTTTTTGCTGCTGCTGGTGGCGATCTTGATCGCGGGCACCCTACAGATCGGCGCCCTGACCAACAGCTATGCGCAGATCAGCCTGCCTATCGCGGGCATGGACCGCCTGCAGAATGCCCTCGACCGACTCGTGCCGTTCGATGCCTCGCGCGGCGAGGAGGGCGTCACCGCCCAAGGAGCAATCTTGATCGTCCTGCTGATCGGGATCGCGATCACGGCCTGGTTCGGGCTCAACAAGGTGGATGAGGGGTACAACCGCTGGACCTGGGCCGCGCTGGGCCTGACGGCGCTGACGCTGGTCGTGGCCGCGGTCAAGATGGTGCCCCACGCCGGGGGCCTGGATATCCTGATCACAGGCAAGGTGCTCGCCGTGGCCGTGGGGATGGGTGCGCTTGCCTACGTGGGGGCCAAGGCCTTCGAGGCCTACGAGATCCAAGAGTGGCTGTGGGAGACGTGGCGCTTTGTGAAGCAGATCTTCCCGCTGCTGGTGGTGGGGGTGTTTGCCGTCGGGGTGGTGCGTGGACTGATCAAGCCCGCGTGGATCGAGGCGCTGGCGGGTCGTAACACCTTGCTGGCGAATGTCGTCGGCGTGCTCTTTGGCGTCTTTATGTACTTTCCAACGCTGGTGGAGGTGCCGATCGCCAATATGTTCCTGGGGCTCGGCATGCACCGCGGCCCGCTGCTGGCCTATCTGATGGCCGATCCCGAGCTGAGCCTACAGAGCATCCTGATCACGGCCCGTGTGATCGGCAGAGCCAAGGCCTGGGTGTATGTCGCCTGGGTGGCCGTCTTTAGCACCCTGGCGGGATTGGTGTACGGGGCTTGGGTGGACGGAGTCAGCCTGTGGCTGCTTGGGTTGGTGCTCGCCCTGGGGCTGGCCGCGCTGGTGCTCGCTCTGGGCTGGCTGAGCAAGCGCGGGCAGGCCGAGGCAAAGCCCGAGACCGTCCCATCGGCGAGATAGCATGATACCCGAGATGCTGGGGTTGAAACCTCAGACGAGACCGGGCCTGCCCGGCAGGTGCGAGAAAGAGTCGCGCGATCAGGTGCGCCAGGCCGCGCACCTGGCCCGCCTCATCGATGAAGGTGGAAGCCTATCTGAACAGGAGGGATTCGTAAGATGAAGATCAAGGTGCTGGGCACAGGTTGCCCCAAGTGCAAACGCCTCGAGCAGTTGGCCCACGAGGCGATCGAGGAGGCCGGCGTGGAGGCCGAGATCGTGCATGTCACCGACATGGACGCGATCCTGCAATATCCCATCGTCAGCACACCGGGCTTGGTGATCGATGAAGAGGTGAAATCGGCGGGACGGCTGCCTCGCAAGGAGGAGATCGTCGCCTGGCTCCGTGAGGCCGAGTAAGGAGGGCAGGCCATGGTCACAATCAAGATCTTTGGCACCACGCCGCCCTGTGCCAAGTGCGCACGGGCGGAGCGCGAGGCGCTCAAGGCGGCGGAGCAATTCCCCGGTCAGGTCGAGGTGCACAAACTCGATGCCCTGGGCCCAGAGGCGGATGCTTATGGGCTGTTGGTGACACCCACCGTGGTGATGAATGATGTGGTGGTGAGCTCGGGCCGCGTGGTGGCGGCCCGCGATCTGGAGAGGCACATTCGCAACGCATTGGAGGAGGCGTGATGGTTACTCTGGAGATCTTCAGCGGCAAGCCGCCCTGTCCGGGCTGCGTGGCGATCATTGAGCTGGCCAAGCAGGTCAAGGAAGCGTATGCGGACGACGAGCTAGAGCTGAGTATTTACGAGGGCCAGGAGGGGATGGCCAGGTTTGAGGAGTATGGCCTGGCGTGTGTCCCCGCCGCGGTGGTGAATGGCAGCATCCGGATCGAGGGCATGTGCCCAAGCCAGGCGACGCTGAACAACGCATTGCGCGAGGGGGGCCTATGTCTCAAGTAAAGATCGAGGCGTTCCTGTCGGTGCCACCGTGCTCGGGCGGGGTGCTGGTGAAGCGGCTACTGCAGCGCGCCCAGGCCGAGTTCGGCGACCGGATCGAGGTGAGTGTGCACACAGGCCACGACGAGGCCTGGGACCAGAACCGGATCAACAACGCCCCGGCTCTGGTGGTGGGCGATCTGGTCAAGTTCGTGGGCCTGGCGCCCAGCTATGAGAGCCTGGTGGGCGCTCTGCGAGAGGCGGGACTCGAATAGAATCAACTCCCGTCCTTGCGTGGCTATGGGAGGGATGCCATGGCAACACCTGAAGAGAACCTGATGCACATCCTCGGCAGCCTCACTTCGGCCCGCGTCCGCGAGGCGGTCCTGGCGGTCGCCAACCGGCCACAGCGGGCCGAGGTGGGGGTATCGATGTCCGAGGTCCTCACTGAGCTGGTCGGAGGCCTGGATCTGGGCAGCGGGTCCGAGGGCTGGGGACACGAGCTACAGCTCAAGCGCGCGGTGATCGATCTCTTGGGACAGATCCCCGACATGCAGTATGTCGAAGGGGATGCTTGATGAAGCCCTGACATCGTCTTCCTGGCAGGAAGGCGCTAGATTGCTCGTTATGCGAAACGTCCCTATAGAAGGTCAATTCTGCCGTGAAAACGCGAGATGAATGGCTCGCCGTGTTGGACCCGGCCCAGCTCCACGTGCTCATTGTGTCGTTGCTCGATCGCGAGCGCGAGGGGCGGCGGACGATCGGGATCGCCGCCATCGCCTCGGCCATCCTGGAGCAACAGGGCTACGCCCCCGGGCCTGAGCGAGGACGGGCCTATCAGGTTCTATCGGAGGCGCTGGCGACCTTGATCCCCCAGATTCCGGGCCTGCGCTACGTG
>JAFGLK010000351.1 GCA_016928125.1 Anaerolineae bacterium | reverse complement strand
CGCTGGAGCATGCGTGCGCTGGCCAAAGCCGCCCATGTGAGCCTGGGCATGGCCAGCATGACGACGACCGCCCTGGCCGAGTTGGGCGTGGTGACCAAAGGCCGCAACGGCATGGACCTGTTCGACCCCACCGGGCTGCTCGATATGTGGTCTCGCCACTATGACCTGAAGCGCAACCCTTTTCGCATCTACCGGTCGCAGCGCAGCTTGAGCGACCTGATGGCGCGGCTCGTCTCGCGCCACGATCAGTTTCTCAACCGCTACGTGCTTACCCTGTGGACCGGCGCCAATGCACTGCTCGCCGAGCCCGAGCGCGTCTCAAGGCTGGCGCTCTACTGGATGGGATCTCCTGAGGCGCTGGTGCGCGCCCTGGGGCTGAACGAGGAGCGAGGCGGCACGTATGTATTCGTGTTCCAGCCCTATGACGAGAGTGTGTACTGGGGCAGACGCGAGACGGGACAGCAGCTCCTGGTGGCGCATCCGCTGCAGCTATTTCTCGACCTCAACTCCGGCGACCAGGCGGAGCTCGATCTGGCGCAGACGGTGCGCGAACGCCTCCTGATTTGGTGAGCGGCGCACGATCAACGCGCTCGACGCTGGCACATGTGCACGATCAATCGCTCCAGCGCCAGTTCCTCGTGAACACGCCCCGTCTTGATGCCCTGATCGATCTCCAGGAGCCCACGCAGTAGCGCTTCGAGCTCATCCGCCTCGAACTGGCGCGATTGCCGCATGATCTTGTTGATGATAAAGCGGTGCGAGATGCTCAGCTTCTTGCCGATCTCAGCGGGGCCCAGGCCTTCGTTTTCGGCGAGATCCTTAGCCGAGATCAGGAGCCGGATCTGGCGCGCGATCATGGCCAGCAGGTAGAGGGCGTTGGCGCCGTTGGCGATCAATCGCTGGAGGTGTTCGAGCGCCTGCCGTTGCTGGCGCATGCCCAGCGCATCCACCAGGGCAAAAATGTCGGCTTCTTGCGCCGCGCTGACCAGCGCCTCGACCGCTTGATCGTCTATGGCTGCGTCATAACCCTCATAGGCGGCCAGCTTCTCCAACTCGTGATCGAGCAGTCGGAGATCATCCCCCACGTACGTGGCTAGCTTGGCCACGGCCTCACGCTGGACCTCGACCCCCTTGAGATGCGCGCGATGCCGAATCCAGGCCTGTAGTCCACCGCCATCGAGGGCCGAGAACTCGCGCACATAGCCGTCATCAGACTTGATGGCCCACTTGAGGATTGGGTGGCTGCGGGGTAAGCGGCGATCCTCCACGAACACCAAGCGCGTAGTGTCCGGCATCGTAGGCAGATAGTCAAGCAGCTTCTGGACCTCCTCCTCAGCGGACGACGCGCCACGATCGGCGCCCGACGGGCTCCCGCGCGACTGGAGACGCTGCAGCAGGTTCTCGACAATCACCAGGCGACGCTGGGTGAGAAAGGGCACCGTGTCACAGGCGTTGGCCAATTGCGTCAAGGTCACCGTGCGGCCATCGAATATCGTGATATTGAGGTCACCCATGCCATCTTCGGCGATCTGGGCTTTGAGCTTGGCGACTTCTTCGGCGCGCGCGAACTCTTCATCGCCATGCAAGATGTAGAACATGCTCTCCCCGCTCGTTCTCTAGGCCGTGGTGATGTGGTGGATCACCCAGTTCCCCGTCTGCTCGCGCTCGACGGCAACGATTCTCAGTCCACGCGTCTCCGCCGTGGTGGTGACATGTCTTTGAAGGGCCATGCCGGCGGAACGTCCCAGCGCCGTGGCAACCAAGAGCGTGCTCAAGACACCCAGCCACTGGGCCAAGCGCGATCGACGGAGCGTTCGAGCGGCTGTAAAGGCCCCCAGCCCCCCCAGAAGCGCTGCAGCCGCGATATTGGTGCCACAGCGCGGATGCACAGCCAGAGCCGCCTCGCCCGCCGCCAGTCGCGCCAGCGCCTCTTGCGCCACTCTCCGCACGGTGCTGGTGTCCACCGGGCCATAGAGCCAAAAGCCCGTCCAATCGCTACGCCCCACCAAGCGTAGGGAGGGATCCCAGCGGACCAAAAGATGCACCGTGGCGTGCTCCAGCGCGTGATTGCGGCGAATGCGCTCAAGCAAGGTCAGGAATCGGTTTGCCATGAGATAGGGTGCTTCCTTCCAGCTGTGCATAGACCTGGGTGGCCAGCCATCTCTGTCCCGCCACGGTGAGATGAACGCCATCGGAAGCCAGCACATGCTCCGCCAAGGGGCCCTGGGCTCCCAGCTCCAGGTCGATCAGTTGGGCCTCTTGCGTCGTTGCGGTACGCGCGATCAGCTCATGATAGTGCCTATAGCTCTGCAGTTGGGCGGCTGACAGCCGCGTCTGAGCCACGGCAGCCAGGGGTGCGCACGCCACGGGCGCCAACGGCGCGAGGAGAACCTCAGCGCCAGACCGTTGGGCTCTGCGCACCAACTGGCTGAGCGCCTCGACAAACCAGCGTGGCTCGACGCGCGGTCTCTGCTCTCGCAGGACCTCGGCCTGGCCATCGTCCTGGCTCGCGAAACGCCCGGCCAACGCGCGGCCGAACTGCCTGGGATAGTACGCGAGCCGGTCCCAGAGGCGATGTTGGGCTCGCCAGAGCTCCTCACGCTGGGCGTCGAAGCGCGTGCGTCGCAGCGCGCCATCGTTCAATCCAAAGCCCAGCACAACGATCTCGGGCCGGAACGGCTCGACATCGCGCCCGTAGCGGCTTGCCCCCATCAGCACCGTGTTGCCCGGCACCCCGGCGTTGATCACCCGCCAGCGCACGGCCCCAACGGCTCGGTTCAACCAGGTCTCGACCAGGGCGGGGTAGCTCTCCTCATAGCGCGCCCCCCAGCCATATACGATCGAGTCGCCGAGTATGACGATGGTGCGCAGGTCCTGAGCTGCCGCCTGCCTCAGCGCGTCGGTCTGCCAGCGCAAGCCCGTATCAGCCAGCGGGATATTCACCCGAGCCGCTCCTCAGGGGCGCCGAACCGGAGCATGAGAGGCCCTGGCATCTGGAGAGCCCCTGTATTGTCCGCTGAGGCAATTAACCTCAGCGGTCAGTCCTTGGCATTGACGTGTGAACGGCTAACTCGCCCTGCCTCAAGCGCGAAAGACCAAGGTCACATGCAGCCTGCGCTCGGTCGGATCAGCTACTGCGGTCAGCGAACTCGTTGTTGACGGCTTGGACCATGGCCTTCATGTAGCCGATCGACCAGGCCTCGGCAGCGCGTCGGCCCCCCACCATCTGGGGCAAGTGGTCCGACATGATGCAGCCCTCGAACTCGATCTCACGCAGCGCCTGCACCACCCGGTGCATGTCCATGTAACCCGCATCCATAAAGGTCTCCACAAAGCCCTCCGGCATGGGCGCCGTCACATTGCGGAAATGGACCTTGAACAGCTTCTTGCGTGCGCCAAAGTAGCGGATCGTATCCACCACGCTCTTGCCCATTTGGGCGCCGCCCTCGAGCCAGCAGCCCACACACAAGCACATGCCGATGTTGGGGCTGTCCGCGATCTCGATCGCCTGCCGGTAGCCCTCAAAGCTGCCAAAGATGCAGCGCGGCACGCCGCCCAGGTCATACACAGGCGGATCGTCGGGATGGATGCCGATATATACCCCGGCTGCCTCAGCCACAGGAACGACCTGCTTGATAAAGTACTCGTAGTTGTCCCAGATCTCCTGCTCGGTGTAGCGGCGCCCGTGGGTGAGCGGCCCCTGCCACGACTGGCCGACCCAATGCCCCTGTTGAGCATCCTGAATGTGAAAAGCGCGCGAGACCGCCCCGCCACGAATCTCCTCACGCCCGGTGCTCCAGATGCCATTGCCCATGTGGGCGTAGGTCGAATAATGGATGCCAGCGGCGCCTAGCTTGCGGATATAGTCCAGATACTCCTGAACCTTCTCGTCGCGGCCGGGCAGGTTCAGAGTCACTTGCTCCATGTTGTGGCAGCTATGGTTAGCCAGGCGGTAGATCTTGAGCCCGTGGGCCTCGAACCTGGTTTTGAGCGCCACATAGTTCTCGACCGTGTGCTCGCTCGGATCGCCGAGGCTGGTCATGACCCACTCAACGCCCAGTTGTTTGATGAACTGGATATCCTCGTCGTCGGCGTCTGGTCGCAGACCAGTGCCGATCTGAATGCCGGGCTGAGATGCAAAGTAACCGGGAATGGTAGACAGCGGATAGCGTTTGACGTCTACTGCGCTCACTTGCCTCTTCCTCCAATATGCGATGTGATCCTACAGCCATCAAGTGTATAGTTCGCAGAGGGGATTCTAGCCTACGACACATCGCGCTGCAAGCTCACCCGCTGATACTCGCGGCGGCGCTTGGACAGCCTCCACCCTTGAGCTACAATAGGCGCTGTTGGGGCCATATGTAGGCCATCGCCACCGACTTTGCCCTTATCTTTGACCTATGACAAGCCGAATTGGAGGGAACATGAAAGACGCCACGCTGCAAAAGCTACGCCAGGCCAACCCTGGTCGCGGTTTCCTATCGGTGGAAGCGCCCGAGTTCGCGCGCTATGGGCGCGTATGGCGCCAGTATGATGCCTCAGAGATGATCGCGCGGGGCCTGGCGATCTTGCCTGAGACCGAGGGTGTGGTCTATGAGCCCTCCGTGTCCGCGCTCGAGGAGCCCTCGGCTCTCAATCGGGCCATCGCCCGGCAAGCCTTCGGTGGGATGCCCGTGCAAGTCGGTTGGTGCTATGGCAAGAACCTACAGATGGGCGCGCTCGAATACCACAAAGGGATCGAGGTGATCGTCTGTCTGACCCACGCCGTGCTGCTGGTCGGCGATCTGCACGACGTCGCCTTTGGCGACGAGATCCGCTACGACACGGCCAAGGTGGCGGCCTTCTATGCGCCTGAAGGGAGCGTGGTCGAGTTCCATGCCTGGAACCTTCACTTTGCGCCGGTGCATGCCCACCAAGACGGGCGCTTTGCCACCCTGGTGTATCTGCCCAAGGGCACCAATGAACCCCTGCCCTATGCCGTGGAGCGGGAAGGCGAGGGACGCCTGCTCTTTGCCGTGAACAAGTGGCTCATCGCCCATCCCGACATGAAGGCTTTGGTCGAGGCGGGCGCCTACGCGGGCATGGTGGGAGAGGACATCACGATCACGCCCGTGTAGCCTGGACAGGGGCCGATGAGAAACCGCAGGTGATCCGAGGCTCCTCCGCCCCGGCGTTTGCGGCTTGGCCGTGCGGTCAACCTGGATCGGGCTTGCCGGGATGCCCCGGCCGTTCAGTGCGACCACTTGCTGTACTCAGAGCGACCGCAGAGGCTGAACGGCTGGGCCGTTAGGGTCTGTCAGATGAGACCGGCAGGCTCGCCTCGAGATCGCCGGCGCGCAAAAGGCCGTGCAGGTCGGAGCGATACTCGTACAGCCTGTCCCTGGCCTTGAGACGGATCTGGTAGCCAGGCGTCATCACCTGAGCGCAAAACAGCCCGGTCTCCCGAATCCCCAGGCAGGCGTCGGGCCAGGTGACAGGCGTAACCGACACGGTCTCGATGTCATCCACAGCGATCTCTACGCGCTGGGCGAGATGAAGCCTGGCCCGTGCCACCAGATCGTTCCGCTTCTCGGCCTCGACGAGCCGCTCGTAGACTCCTCCGGCCCAGCGTGCCACTTCAGCCTGCTCCGCTTCGACCGGTACGCGCCCTCCCTGACCGACGAACTCGAGCCGCGTTGTCACCTGCATGCCGCCCTGGTAGGTTTGCACGGTGTAGTCAAAGGGTGCATAGCGCGCGAGAAACCCGCCATAGGCATCTCGCTCGTCCTCGGTGAGATGGGCGAAACGCGGCCCGCCTTCTCCAGGCGTGTAGTACACGGCATTGATCTGGGGGATCTCGAGATGCCCATGCAACCCAACAAGACCCCCCTCGCGGCGCCACTCGAGGCGGCTGGCCAGAGGCGTAGCGGTAGGCTCTGGGGGCGCCACAGGGGGGCCTGGCGCAAGGGCCGTCGGCGCGGAGATTGGCCGGCCGGCCGGGCTGGCCGCGCTACGGGTCAGAGGGCCCACGATCAGCGCCAGGCCTACCAAGACGGCCATCGCGAAACCGCCGAGGAACCACAGGGCTTTGGGCATCTCCACGTCTCCTTCTCAGTTCAGATCTCATACTGCACACAGGACGTTCTGAGCCGGCTGCTGGTTCCAGGAGGTTCGGATCGGACCGCGGCCGGACGGCCGGGGCGTTTGCCTGGCCTTGCGCCTGTGGTATACTGCTGGCTGGCAGCCTGCCAAGGGTGCCGATTTGTTTGGG
>JAFGLK010000350.1 GCA_016928125.1 Anaerolineae bacterium | reverse complement strand
CTGCTCCATGAGAAACGCATAGCCGTCGCCGGCGGCCGCCGATGCCCGCTCCGCCTCGTCGAGCATCTCGAAGGCCCGCGCACATGTCTCATAGGCGAGCAAGGGCAATTCCATGCCCCCAATGCCCTCAGTAAGGCAGAGCCATAGCGCTTCGGCGCTCTTGCGGACCGCCGCCAGGTCACCCTCCAGCATCCGGCAGCGGGTCAGGCCGGCCAGGGCATCGGCTGCGCAGCCGCGCGCCCCCATCTGATCCATGGCTCCCTGCGCCTGGGCAAACACCTGCGCAGCGCCCATGGCATCGCCAGAATGCTCCAGCACGAGGGCCAGGTAGTTCTGGCCCGAGGCGCGGCCGAACGTGTCACCGAGCGCCTCCAGCTCGGGGATGACGTCCTCCAGAAGGCAGCGCGCCGTATCGCCATCGCCTGTGCGCCAGCAAGCCAGCCCGAGATTGAGCTGGTTGTAGAGCTGCTCGCGTCGCGCTCCGATCGCCCGCGACAGAGCCAGCGCATGTTCCAGCGCGGCGCGAGCCTTTGGGTAGAGGCCCAGCAACAGGTAGTAATAGCCCAAGTTGCCCAGGCTGATGGCCTGGCCTACCGGGTTGCCTACTTGCTGCATGGTCTCGGCCTGGCGGGCGATGAGTTGAGCTGCCCTGGATAGGTCGCCGGCGGCCGCGTAGTAGATAGACACATTGCTGAGGGCGCGAGCCAAGATCTCCGGCTCGCCCGGCATCTCGGCGCAAGCCAGCGCTTCGCCGGTGATCGCTCCGGCCTCGGGCATGCGGCCCATGCGGGTCAGGGTGAAGACCTTGAGCGGCAGGGTCTTGGCGCGTAAGTGGCGGTTGCCGGCGCGCACAGCAACAGCGAGTGCGGCATCCAGAGCCTCCAGCGCTTCTGGGTAGCGGCTCAGCACGCCGAGGTAATGGCCGCGCCGGTAATGCGCTTCCGCCAGGCGGTTGTCGTCGCCCATCTGCTGCGCCAGAACGAGCAGCGCCTGGTCGGCAGCCTGCCGAGCATCCGAGTCGCCCAGCACGCCCAAGACCTCATCTTGACCGGCCAAGGCGCGCCATCGCAGCGCCAGGTCGTCCGGAGGCAAGAGCTCCAGAGCACTGGCGAAGAATCCGCGGGCATCGGTCATCTCGCCCAAGGCCGCAGCCCGCTCGCCAGCGCGCATATACCAGCCCGCCGCCACCGTGCCCTCACCCGCCAGCCGCCAATGCTCGGCGATGAGCGCCAGATACTCACCCAGGCGCTCCCCCGCGTGCGCCTCCAGCCAGCGGGCCACCTGCCCATGGCAGTTCCGTCGCACATGGAGCAGGACGGTCTCGTAGGTCACCTCGCGCAAGAAGGAGTGCTTGAAGGTGTACTCCTGCACAGCATCGAAGGCAGGCCGCTCCCGCCGGAACACCAGCTCACGCGATCGCAGCGCGGCGAGCAACGCACCCACCTCCATCCCCTCGGGCACCAGCTCGACCACCAGGCTGTCCCAGAACTGCCGGCCGATCACGGAGGCCCGCTGCAACACCAGCCTTTCATCGGGCGGCAGGGCATCCAGCCGCGCCTGGAGCACCGCCGTCAGCGTCGGCGGCAGCCGCACCTGGCCGAGGCGTTGCCCGTCGATGTGCCACCGCTCAACATCGGGCTCGATGGCGCCGTCCTCGATGAGCATCTTGACCAGTTCTTCGAGAAAGAAGGGGTTGCCCTCGGAGCCGTCCACCAGCATCTCACAGAGATCCTCCGGCACCTCCGCAGCCCGCTGCAGGATCTCGCCGACCAGGGCCCTGCCGCTGCGCCGGGAAAGTGGCCGCAGCTCCAAGCGGACATAGGCGTCCAGTCCCTCGCCCCAGTTGGGACGGCGTTCCAGCAACTGGGGGCGCGCCGCGGCCAAGACCAGCAAGCGGGCGCGCGGAGCCTCTGCGACGAGGCCAGCGATCAGGTCCAGAGAAGCGTCGTCGGCCCAGTGCAGATCCTCCAAGAGCAACAGCGCCGGCTCTTCATGCCCGCTGGCGCTTGGACCATAGGCCACACCGTGTGCCGTCTCGTCTCCGGGCCACTGTGGGACTTGGGTGAGCTGGCCAAGTCGCCAGAGGATGCTCAGCGCCCGGCGGAGCGAGGCGCTAGCAATCTGACCGAATGAAGGGCTGCCCAGCAGGGCTCGCACGGTGGGGCTGGAAGAGAAGTCGAAACCGGCGAGGTGACCGGCCAGATCGGCCTGCTCGGCTTCGAGGATGCCAGCCATACCCTGGCGGAAGCGGGTCAGCGCCACGGCCGCGCTGTCGCTGTCCAGGATTCCGAAGCGGCGGGCGAACAGGTTGCGCAGCAACCCATAGGGTACCGACTGGCTCACCCGCGCGGCGCGGGCTTTCCAGTAGTCCACACGCTCAGGCCGCAGCTCGACCCAGCTGGCGAATTCGTCCAGCAGGCGGCTCTTGCCGATCCCGGCCTCTCCGAGCACGGTCACCACCCGAGCCTGGTGTCCATCGGCGGCATCCAGGTACGCCTGCTGCAGCGCGGCCAGCTCGGCGTCACGGCCTACCATGCGCGTGGCTATTCCCTCGACCCCACGGCTGCCGATGGGGAAGGCTCGCGGTTTGGCACGCTCCACCAGGTAGCACTGCACCGGGCCGGGATGGCCCTTGACGGTCAGGGGAGCCTGCGGGACCACATCGAAACGGCCGCGCACGTGGCGGTAGGTATCGTGGGTGATGAGCACGCCTCCGGGAGGGGCCGCTGCCTCCAAGCGAGCGGCCAAGTTCACGGCATCCCCCATGGCCGTGTACTCGACGCGCAGATCGATGCCCACCTCTCCGACAGCCACGAGCCCTGTGTTGATCCCGGCCCGAACAGAAAACCGCTCAAGGCCCCGCTCCTGCGCCAGGCGCGCAGCGTAGAGATGCGCGTTCTCCACCATCTCCAGCGACGCACGCACAGCACGCTCGGGATCGTCCTCATGCGCCACCGGCGCGCCGAAGAAGGCCAGGATGGCATCGCCCATCAGGCGGGCCAGTGTGCCGTGGTGGTGCAGGACAGGGCGAATGAGGGCCTCGAACGCGCCGTTCATCACTTCGAGGACCTCCTCGGGGTCAAGGCCCTCGGATATGGCCACAGAGCCAACGACGTCGCAGAAGAGGATGGTGATCAGCCGGCGCTGCGGCTGCGCCGGGGCATCGCGCGTGGCCAGCAACTGCTCCATGTATTCGCGCGGCACCATCCGCTCCAGCGCGCGCTGCCGCGCCTGGTCGGCGGCAATATGCGGTTCCTGGCCGAGCTCTGCCGTGCGTTCTGCGGAGGAAGGGGAGCCGCCAGAGAAGCTCCTGCTAGGGTCCGCTGATTCGCCCACCAAGGGGGCTCCGCAGCGCGGACAGAAGGCGGCACCCGCGGGCGCGAGGCCACCGCATCGCAAGCACGTAGATTCTAGGGCGGACCCACAGTGAGGGCAGAACGCAAAGTCCGCGGGACACGGGCGCCGGCACTTGGGGCAGTACACCTCGCCTCCTCATTCGCCGGGACGGACCACTGGAGGCCATTCTACACCTTCTGGACCACACCGGCAAATGGTCCCGAGATTAGCCGACGATCCGCCAAGGACACGAAGACCACCAAGGAAGTCCGTGCGTGTGCTTCGTGTCTCTTCGTGCCCTTCGTGGATCGTAAGGTTGGGACGCTAGGCGCCTATCCCGCCCCCGAAGCGCCGCCGCCTGAGGCACCGGCCGCCCCGGCTGCGCCTCCGCCGCCAGAGCTGAAGGAGTTATGGGTCGAGGCCATAAGCACCACCACCGCATTGAAGTCCCTACCATCGGCTCCCAGGGACCGGAACCAGGCCGGAACGGTGGAGTAGCCGTGCTTCTGGAAGTGTTTGGCCCACCTCTCGCCCAGCCCAAAGCCGGCGGCGAATGGCAGGTAGCGCTCAAAGAGCTCCTCGCCGCCGACGAATTCGCGCTGGCGAATGATGTTCTTGAGATCGGCGGCGAAGCCCTTCCAGGTCGCCGCCGCCTGCTTTCCCGCCTCAGAAAGGGGCGAAAGCGCACTGCCGGCCACCAGCCCGACCAACCCCAACGGAAACAGCGCCGCGCCTACCCCGGCCATCACCGCGCCCGATGTCGCGGCCGTTGCGGCCCCACGCGCCGCCGCTGTGATCGCCAGGATGAGCCCGCCCACTGCCACGGCTCCCCCAACCAGGATGGCCACAACGCCCACGGCCATCAGAAGATCGCGCGCCGTCTTGCGCCGGGCATCGTACCAGCCGGCCCCTTCCAGATCCTGCTTCAGCGGCTCCCGGTACCACTTGTTGCGCGAGCCCACTCGATGGCCGACTTGGGAGAGCGGGAGGCTATCGCGTTGTCCCCCGCTCCTCTCCTCGAAGACGGCGCGCAGGAGCCCTTCTTCGTGGGGCCGCAGAGGCACGTCGGTCGGCACGCGGGATAGGCTGTAGCGTCTTGTCCCGAACAGGCCCTTGCCGCCCTCCTCGATGCGCAGAACCCCCCGGCCGGCCAGATCGAACAGCGTGGCCAGCGCCGGCATGCCGGTCTGGGTCAGCATGACGGCCATGCCCGGCGGGGTCTCGTCTGCCGACATGCTCTCGCTTACAAGCGGGGCATCGCCGGCTTCGGCAGCGCGCCGCTGCCTCACCACGAACCAGGCCAGGGCGGCAAGCCCCGCCGCCAGGCTCAGGAGCCCTGCCGTCAGGCCCGTGCGCAGCGCCTTGGCCTCCACCTGCTGTTGCTCGGCCTGCCGGGCTTGCCATGCCGGGGCAACCTTAACGAGGCTGCCCGGAGCGAAGCGCGCCGTCACCACCAACGAATCGTCGGCGCCGATCCCGCCGGCCGACCACCGCACCCATCCATCGCCCGACTCCTGGCTGGACGCCACCCCCGACAGCTGGGGCACGCCCACCAGCCCAATTGAGGCGGGGTGGTGCAGCGTGATCGTGCTCCGCTCGATCTCATAGTCGTGCTCCTCGGGGATGGCCCGCCAGATCAGGGCATCGGCATCGATCTCCTTGCGGATGACTCCCTGCACCCGGTAGGTCAGCACGAACTCATGCACCGAGTCCGATGTGGGCGCAAAGTGCCACGTCACCTTGAGGGGCCGCCCGGCGACAACCTCGACCTCCCCGGGCTCAGTGCCTTGCGGCAGGGTGGCACCATCCATGCTGGCCTGCAGGCGGTCGATCTCATCGAGCTCCGTGTAGGCCAGGTCTCGGAAGGCGTAGGTGAAGGGCCCGCCCTCAAAGCGGAACCTGACGGTCTCCGTCACCACGAGCGCACCGTCCTCCTGCACATCGAGCACGACGTCGAAAACCTCGGCGCTGTAGTGCTTGCCAGCCAGCACAGGGCTGGCCCACAGAAGACTCGCCACGGTGAGGACGACAACCGCAAGTCCGTGCCTCGGCTTCATGTCACACCTCCGCTAACGGCAGTTCGTCTAGGCGCATTCTTGGCGCTCTGCTGCCTCACATCCCAGGCAAAGCACGTGGGTTTCGATCGCCAGGCCGAGCTCACGAGGGCAGCATGCTAGCGCGCCATGGCTCGTCCATCGTGCCACAGCTGACGGCGCGGCGTTCATCGCCACTATAGCATGCCTGGTCCGGTGGCGTCAATTGGCGATTTCTCGCCCGCCAGAGAGGAGATGGGGGCATCCGAGAGGAGATGGCCAGACCACATTCGGCTGGCAGCGTGCGCATCTGACCTGCACGACGTCGTGGGTCAACGTCACTTGGTGAAGCCTGCGGTCAGCCCTCCGACCAGCCGGCGTTGCGCCACGGCAAATAGCACGCCCACCGGCAGCCCCACGATGATGCTATAGGCCATCACAGGGCCCCATTCCACGCGCTGGAAGCCCATGAAGTTGATGATCTGCACGGGCAGCGTGCGCATCTCCTGCTTCTGCAGGATGGTCAGGGCGGCCATGAACTCGTTCCAGCTGCCCATGAAGACGAATATGGACACGGCCACGATGCCGGGCAGGGCCAGGGGGGCAATGATATGGCGGAGGGCGCCCAGGCGCGTGGCGCCGTCGATCATGGCCTGCTCTTCCATGTCCACAGGGATGCTGTCGAAGTAGCCTTTGAGCATCCAGGTGGCCAATGGGATATCGGCCGAGGCGTAGAACGCCATCAGCCCCCAGTAGGTGTTCACCAGGTGCAGTCTGATCAGGAGGATGAACATGGATATGAGGATCAGCGTCCCGGGGATCATGTTGATGAGCACCAAGTACACGCTGAAGATGAACTTGCCGCGGAAGCGAAAGCGTGACATGGCGTAGCCCGCCAGAGTGGTCATGCCCACCGAGAAGAGAGTCGCCACCCCAGACACGAACAGGCTATTCATGAAAGAGCGACCAATCATGGCGCGCGGGTTGGTGAGCACCTCCCGGTAGTTGTCCAGCGTAGGCTGGATCGGCAGCCATTGGATCTGCGGGTTGCGGATGTACTGAGGACTCTCGAAGGAGGTCTTCAGGATCCAGGCCAGGGGGAAGACACAGAAAAGGGTGATGAGGATCAGCAGGGCGTAGCAGACCACCAGACGCAGAGCGCGAAAGGCCAACTTGTGATGGCGGGCACGCCGCTGAGCCACCCGGGCGATGGAGATGGCGCTCATTCTCAGTCTCCTACTCCTGCACGGCGCGCATTTCTCGCCGCACGTTGCCGACCATCAAAGCAAACATGACCACGAGCGAGACGACGGAGATGGCCGCGCCCCGTCCCAGGTGATTCCACTGAAAGGCCTCGAACCAGGCCAGGATGGGCAGGGTCATGGCGTTGTAGCCCAGGCTGCCCACGGGGCTCAGGATCTTCTGCAGATCGAAGGAGTTCCACCACCACATGGTGGTGAGCATGACCACCACGGT
>JAFGLK010000349.1 GCA_016928125.1 Anaerolineae bacterium | reverse complement strand
CTCGCGTCCTTGATCTCATCCAGGCCGAGGGGGCTTGCTACGCCCAGGACATCCAGCGCTCGCTGGGGCTCTCTCTGGCCGAGCTCGACGGCGCCCTGGTGCAACTGCTCCTTCAGGGGCTGATCACGAACGACGATCTCAAGGCCATGCGCATCGTCATCGAGGGCGCCTATGCTCAGCCGGCCGAGTCGCGCGGCATCGAGAGCTCGCTCGACGCCCAACTGGCCGCGTGGCGGGCGCGGCGCCAAAGCTCCGCGCCAGGGACAGAGATCCAGCGCCCCGCGCCAGGCCGGTTGCGTCGAGCGCGCCGCCAGGCGTCGCGCCGCGTGGCGGCCGAGACGCCTTACCAAGCGACGGGTTGGCGCGGACGTTGGGCCCTGGTCCAGCGAGACGGCCTGCTGGGCCCCTCGGTCTCCGAGACGGAACGCGCGGAGCGTCTGGCCTGGCAACTGCTCGAGCGCTATGGCATCCTCTGTCGCGAATGTGTCGAGAACGAAGAGGGCGATTGGGGCTGGAGCGAGCTCTATCGGCAGCTCCAGATCATGGAACTGCGCGGCAGCGTGCGACGGGGCTACTTTGTGCGCGGCCTGTCGGGCGTGCAGTTCGCCTTGCCCGAGGCAGTGGAGCAGTTGCGCGCCTGGAACCGGCCGGAGGCCGAGGGCGCCGATGAGCTGGTGCTGCTCAATGCCTGGGATCCGGCGCTGCTCTATGGCCCGGCGCTGGGCGGGCGGGAGCGCGACCTGGGCGCTGGCCTGCCCGAGGCGGCCAACCCTTATCGTTTCGCCCGCCTGCCCTCGAACTATGTGGTGCTGCTGCGCGGCGCGCCGGCCCTGCTCTACGAGCACGGCGGCCAACGCTGGACGGCGCTTCCGGGTCTGGGCGAGGAGACCTTGCGCGCGGCCATCTCGATGCTATTGGAGCATCTGACACGCGAGGGCGGGCTCTGCGCCCAGCCGCCGCGGGTGCTCGTGGCGAGCTGGAACGGCGTTTCGCCGCTGGGGAGCGAGGCTGAGGCGCTGCTGACCTCGCTGGGCTTTCGCCGCGAGGCGCTGACGATGGTGTGGGATGGGCTGTAGAGGCGCTCGCCGTCGCAGGCGGACGGCTCGGATCCGCCTGCGACGGCTCAAGACAGGTTATCTGAAGCCAAAGTACGCGATGTGGTCGGTACCATCATCCAGGCGCACGATCAACTGCCGGCACCTGCCGGCCCAGGCCTTGTCCGTCCTCCAGGTCAAGATGTACTGGTCACCGACCGGATCGTAGGAGAGGTCGCCGGCGGTCTCGATGGTTTCTAGCGGGGCGCTGTCTGGATGGAGCGTCGCGCAGTCAATCTCCTGTGAGGCCGGATAGCCCGCGGCAAAGATATCCAGCCCCTGATCGCCGCCCAGACTGAACTTGACCGGCACGGCGCTGCCCGCTTTCGCGGTATTCGCGGCTGGTGGATTGCTGATCGGGCTGAGGAACCCGCCGAAATCGTAGGGCCGGCCAAATATCTGAATGCGACAGTTTAGTGTGTCGGCCACGTAGATGCGAGAATCGGTGGCCGCCAATCCGGTGGGGTAGTGGAACTGACCTGGTTCGTAGCCGCAAGTGCCCCAATGGGTGAGATAAGACCCATTGGTGTCAAACTTCTGGATCCGGCAGTTGTTTGCATCGCTCACATACACGCCGCCAAAGCCATCGATAGCCACGTCCAGGGGCAGGCTAAACTGGCCGGGTTCGGCGCTTGGGCTTCCCCCTTCAGATCCCCACTCTGCCAGGATCTCCCCATTGCCGTTCAGCTTCACGACGCGGTTGCTGCTAGAGTCCGCGACATAGACATTGCCTGCGCTATCCACGTCCACTCCGGTCGGATTGGAGAATCCCGCTTGTACATCCCCTCCCGGCCCCCACTCAGCCAGCAATTCCCCTCCACTGTTATACTTGAGCACGCGATTGTGCTTTGTATCAACCACATACAGATTATGGTCCCCATCGACAGCCACATCGAAGGGGATGTTGAGCGACTTTGTGCCCGTACTGCTGAGGGACCAGCCATCAAGCAACGTGCCGTCACTATTGAGCTTCAGGATGCGGTTGTTATAGGAATCAGCCACGTAGACGAAGAGGTTATCCTCCTCATCTACCGTCACGCCAAGTGGCTTATAGAGGGAATACCCGGCCGCACTGGGAGGCCACGCTGTCCAATCGGTCCCATCGTATCTCTGGATGCGACGGTTGTAGGAGTCAGCCACGTAGAGAATACCATTGCTGTCGACAGCGATGCCCCCGGGTAGGCTGAATTGCCCCAGACCTGTCCCATACTCCCCAAATATGAGGGGATATTCCGGTGTCTGTGCCAGAACTCCGGTCTGGGCAAATAGAACCACAAACATGGCGACCAGCAGAAACAGGATTTGCCGTCTCATCTCCACCTCCCCACATCATGTTAAGAACACAGACAGCTTCGCAGCCATTCTCAGCCAAGATGCTCGACCCAGCCTCATCCGCCCATACATGGCCGACTCACGCGATTGCGCCTGGGCGCACAGCACCATCAGCGCAGTCAGCACAACGACGGACAGAAGCCTCTTCATCGCTATCCCCTCTCAACCTACACCAAGAGACATTTTGGCAGCCGAGCGCAAGGCAAACGAGCCGGCGCGATCACGCATCGCGTCAACCCATTATAGCATGGATGCGCTCCCTGGATTGTGACAGTTTGTTCATCTTTGTG
>JAFGLK010000348.1 GCA_016928125.1 Anaerolineae bacterium | reverse complement strand
AGGCTCGGCCAGGCGCCCCGGAAGGCGGCATTCAGACCGGGCCTCGAACCCTCAGCGTCGGGCGGGGGGACCCGACGCAGGAGCTACTGAATTGTGAAACCGGCGCTGGTGGCCACGCCGTCCCAGTGATAGCCGCTCGCCGTGACGCCCTTGACTTGGGCGACATAGTTCCCGGTAGCTGTGCCGGCGGCCTTGCGATTCGGCGCCTTGGTCTGCCAGATGGCCTCGGCGATGCCGCTGGCGTCGCTGGGGCCGCTGGTCACGGTCAATGATTCGGGCCCCGTGATGAGCAGCTCCACCACAGCGCCGGCCACGGGCGCCCCGCTGACGCCGTCAAACACGGTCGCTTGCAGCACGACGCCCTCACCCGCCACAAAAGTCACGGCCGTCTCGAAGGTGGTCGTCTTGTTCTTGCCGCTGCCGGTCGTCACGTACTTGCCCGTCTCCAGCGCGCCCACACCGGCGGGCTGAGTGGCCTGGCCCTGGTTCGTGGGGATGGCGCACAGGATGTTGCTGAAGGGCGACTCGCACGTGGCGTCATAGTACGTGGTAACCTTGTAGCAATACTCCTTGCCGTCGGTCAGGCCCGCGTCGGTGAAGGAGGTGACGGCCGCACCAGGGAGATCCGCCACGAGCTGCGCCTTGCCCGCCTGGTCATAGTAGACGCGATAGCCGGCCACGGACCCGTCGGCGGACTCGTCGCTCCAGGTGAGGCTCACCTCGGTGTGACCGGGAACCGCCGAGAGCAGCTCCGGCGTCGGCGCCGTACAGGTGGGGGCAGGAGCACCCACAGTGGCAGAGGTCATCAGGATAGGCGCCGCGCCGGGCAGGTCGCGATTGTGCAGCCAGAGCTGCCAGATCGTGTCGCCCCAGGCCTTGAGCTGGGCGAAGAAGGGATCCGTCTGGATCACATAGGCGGCCGGCTCGCCTGAAGGCGCCGGCGAGCTGAGCGTGGTGTTGCCGGTGCCGTTGATCTCGTCGCGCAGGAACTCGACGTACTCGCGGCTGGTGGTCTGATAGTAGAGGCCGACCTCGACCCGGGCTGCGCCGGCCGGGATGGTCAAGCTCACATCGTCGTACCCGCCAGCATACTCTGCTGCGCCAAAGTAGTTCGCATCGAGCGTTCCGTGCCAGACCGGCACCGACAGCCTGTCCTGAGCGTTAGCGATGTCAAAACCCTTGGGCGGGATGCGGTTGTCCTTGTAGCGGTCGGTGGCCAGGGCAAAGTGGAACGTGTGATGCTCGCCTGTTAGCTCGCTTGAGGGATGGACTTCATAGACCAGTTCATCCACGTGGACTTCAGTCGCTGAGAGCGTCGTGCCCGGTAGGCCCTTGAGCGTGTCCGCGGCCGCATCGTAGGGATTCACCTCGTAGATGAGGGCGCCAGACGCATCATAGGCCTTGACATTCACGAACATGCGCCGCCCCTCGGGAAAGCCCGAGATGAGCTTATGGCCGGTCTGGTTCTGGATGTGGAAGGAGAGTGCGCCGCTGTTGGAATCATAGCTGACGTTCTCGATCGCCGCGGCCAGCGCGAGCTGCTGCATGGCGCGGTCGGCGCCGGCGAGCATCGCCGCCGGATCGATCCCCTCGCCCTGGCTCAGATCCAGGGTGAGCACGGCCGGCCCCTGCCCCAGCAGTTGGGCGTTGGTGGCATCGTAATTGGGAGAGCCGGCCACCGCGCTGGCGAGGAGCTGGGAGACCCAGACGTTCCCGCCGGTGAGGTCGTGCAGCGGCTGGCCGCTGTTGGGGTGCTCGACGCTGTCGCTGGGCCGGATGGGCACGCCGTTCTTGTTGGCGCCCTGCCCCACCACGTCGCGCATGTGGCAGTCCTGGCACATGCGGATGTTGTTGTTCGGATCGGAGGTATCATAGCTGGCCGGCGCGAACGGACCGATGCCTTCGGCCCCGCCCTGCTGGCCGTAGGCCGAGAGCATGAATTCGGAGAAGGTGCGCTCCACATGGAAGTAGGAGTAGGCCGCGTTCGCCTCGCTGGTGAGCGCGTTCGGCTCGTCGCCCAGATTGGCCAGAATCGGGTTAGAGACATCGTGGCAGGTAGCGCAAAAGTACTTGCTCTTGTGGAAGCGGCTGTAGAACATCTGATGGCGGGCCGCCGCATCGGCAAACGAGGCCCGCTTCGCGGCGTTGGGGCTCACAAAGTACTGGCCGGAGCCCGCCTCAGCGTAGGCACTGGGCGGCGCGTCGCCCGCGTAAAAGGGGCTGCCATCGAAACGTGTGATATCTGCCGCTGTGGCGCGATCCTCATCGAACGTGGCCCGGGCTGCGGCGTCCGATGGCGTGCTGCTGGCATTGGTCTCATCCCAGTAGCTAAGCCAGTCGGCGCCCTCGCGGGTGCCGTCGAAGGTGGCGGCATAGTGCGGATCCCACATGCGATGGCAGAAATCGCACTGCACGCCATCAAAGTCGGCCCCCGTCATGAGCGAGGCGTTGGTGGGATCGGAGCGCCCCTCCAGCCAGCCCTTGGGAAAGTGGCAGCGCTCGCAAATGTCAGTGGCGTTGGGCCTTCCGACCGCCCAGATCGAGTCCTGGGCCGCCACGGTGAAGCAGGCCCAAAAGAGCGGGTCGCGAGAGGCCTGGGTCATCATGGAGCCCTTCCAGTTAAAGCCGGGCTCCACCGCCTGATTGTAGCCAGCATGGCAGTTCAGGCAGCGATTGGGCGCCTCCAACGACACCTGGCCGGGCTGGGTGCCCGGCATCCGCACCAGAGGATCGTCCACGACAGGGAGTGCACTCCAGGCGTAGACACCGACGACCGCAGCGAGGATGAAGAACTGCGCCAGACCAATAATAAGCCAAAGACGACGTCGCATCTCCCCCCCTGACGACGCTTGCCTGTCCGGCCGGATAGGCAACGAGAGAGGCGAGCCGCAGCAGACCCCTCTGTGAATTGTTCACATTATAGCGCCTCACTTGCGACATGTCAATGCTCCGTGCTCAGCGCGCCGGGGCGGCGCGCGCCGGGTGCAGCGCGCCACACGCCTTTTCGCGTGCGGTCCGTTTGCGTCGCAGGCCCTCTTCTGCTAAGCTTAGAGGGATGGCATTCATATTGACCCCTTGGGTGCTTGCGAACGCCGCACCACCGATAGCACGTCCGCCTCATGGCATCCAGGTCACAAAGAACACAAGGAGGTAGAGGCCATGATCGACGAAGTGCTCCTCGATTTGGAGGACCGCATGGAGAAGGCCGTCGCCGCATTGCGCGCCGATCTCTTGGGCGTGCGCACCGGACGGGCCTCGCCCGCTCTGGTCGAGAGAATCCAGGTGGAGGCGTATGGCGGCGTCATGCCTCTGAACCAGGTGGCCACCATCGCGGTGCCCGAGCCGCGCCTGATCACCATACGGCCCTGGGATGCCAGCACCATCGGGGCCATCAGCAAAGCGATCATGAAGTCGGACCTGGGGCTGACGCCCAACAACGATGGGCGCATCATTCGCCTGCCCATTCCGCCCCTTACGGACGAGCGCCGCCGGGATCTGGCCAGGCTGGTGGGCCGACGGGTTGAGGAGGCGCGGGTGGCCATTCGCAACATCCGGCGCGACGGGCTGCGCGATCTGACGACGCTCGAGAAAGATGGCGAGCTGCCTGAGGACGACTTTTACAAGGCCAAAGATGACCTGCAAGCGCTGACCGACCAATACGTCAAGCAGGCGGATGAGCTCGGCGAGGCCAAGGAAGCCGAGATCCTGGAAGTGTAGCGTGGTGTCCTCACAGGGCGAGGCTCCGGCGTTGGAAGCACTCGCCCATGTGCCGCGGCACGTGGCCATCATCATGGACGGCAATGGCCGCTGGGCGCGAGGGCGCGGGCTGCCCCGCGTGGCGGGGCATCGCGCGGGCACCGAGAACCTGCGTCGCATCCTCCAGGCGGCAGTTGACTATGGCATCGAGATCCTCACGGTGTATGCCTTTTCCACGGAGAACTGGTCGCGGCCAGCCCATGAAGTCAACGCCCTGATGCGCATCTTGGAGAGCTCCATCGACAGCGAGTTGGAGGCACTGCTGCGCAATGGGGTGCGTGTGCGTCACATCGGCCGGGCTGAGGGCCTGCCATCTCGCCTGGTGAGCAAGATTCACCAGGCAGAGGAGCTCACCCAGGGCAACTCCCGGCTGACCCTATGCGTGGCCCTCAACTATGGCGGGCGCGCCGAGATCATCGACGCGGTTCGTGAGATCGTGGCCAAAGGTCTGTCGCGCGAGGAGATCACCGAAGAGGCGCTCAGCCAGCATCTCTATACTGCGGGCCTGCCCGATCCGGATCTGATCATCCGCACCGGGGGCGATGTGCGTCTGAGCAACTTTCTGCTCTGGCAAGCCTCCTATGCCGAGCTCTATGGCACCCCTGTGTACTGGCCCGATTTCGACCGCGAGCAATTGCACGCCGCCCTGCTGGACTATGCGGCGCGCCAACGGCGTTTCGGGGGATTGCCCCAAGACCAGGAGCCTGAAGCCTGACCAGCGGCGAGAAGGCCCTGTTGTCCGGAGAAAGCGGATGTTCTGGAAGCGCGTCGCGAGCGCAGTGGTTCTGATCCCGATCGTCGGCGCCACCGTCTATCTGGGCGGGACGTGGCTGTTTGTGTTGGTGCTGCTGGTGGGGCTGGCGGCGACCTATGAGTATCTGTACATGCTCAAGGGGCACGGGCAGGCCGTGTCCTATGTCTGGGGCGGGGCGCTGGCGGCGGTGCTGATCATCGACAGCCGCTGGCCCGAGGTCGGCGGCCTATCGTGGGGCCTGGCTCTCCTGCCCATGCTGGCCCTGGTGAGCAAGGTGTTTAGGGGCAACGCATCCGGCTCGCTCAATGGCTGGGCCCTGACAGTGGCCGGAGCGGTCTACGTGGGCTGGCCCGTGAGCCATGTGTTGCGCCTGCGCCAACTGGACGACGGCCTCTACTGGCTGATCATCGCGCTGCTGTGCACTTGGATCTGCGACACGGCGGCCTATGCGGCCGGCAAGCTGTGGGGCCAGCACAAGTTCTTCCCTGCCATCAGTCCCAAGAAGACCTGGGAGGGCGCCGTCGGCGGGCTGGTCGGGGGGCTGATCGCGGCGGT
>JAFGLK010000048.1 GCA_016928125.1 Anaerolineae bacterium | reverse complement strand
CAGCGCTCGATGATCGGGTCGAGGCGCTCGCGTTGTGCCCACACAAGGGCCGCAGGCACCTCGGACATGCGATAGTTCTCACCCGAGATCACAAAGTCGTAAGATTGCCTGTCGCTGCCCTCCCAGAAGCGCGCCGCACAATCGTGTTGCATGCGCGCCCGGTCGTAGATGTGCTGGTCATCCGTGACGAGCAGGCCGCCCTCGCCCGAGGTGATCACCTTGTACTGCTGAAAGCTGAAGCATCCCACCTGGCCTAACGTGCCCAGAGGCCGCCCGTTGTAGCTCGCGCCGTTCGACTGGGCCACATCTTCGACCACGAGGATCTCATGCCTGTCCGCGATGGCCATGATCTCGTCCATCCGCGCCTGCACACCGCGCATATGCACCGGCACGATAGCTTTGGTGTAGGGGCTGATCTTGCGTTCCAGGTCCTGCGGATCCATGTTCAGGGAGGCGTCGATCTCGGCGATGACCGGGACGGCGCCGGCGGCGATGACCGCCGCAGCAGTAGCCACATAGGTGTAGGCCGGGATGATCACCTCGTCCCCTGGGCCTGCGTCGACGCCGAACATGGCGCAGATCAGCGAGGCGGTCCCGCAGCTCACCGCCAGGGCATGCGCTTTGTCCAGTCGCTCGCGATACCAGGCCTCGATCTTGGCAGCCTCGGATTCCTCTGCGCCGCTGGCCAGGAAGCGAAAGAGGCGCTTCTTGTTGAGCACATTCTGCACGGCCTGGATCTCGCGTTCATCGATCTCCGCCGAGCCATGAAATCCACCTCGGATCGGCTCCGGTCTGACGGGAACACCCCCATCGATCGCCAGTTTGGCACCCATGTTGTCCTCCTCGATTCTGGGTTGGGATAGGCGGTCGTCAGTCACGCAATGCTGCGCGAATCGCCGCGATGAACGCTGGCGTGGTGCCGCAGCAGCCGCCGATCACCCGGGCCCCCAGCGCCACAAAGGCGCGTGCATGTGCGACCATCTCCTCTGGGGTCACGTCCCAGAGCGCCTGACCTCCCTCCCCGGCCTGGGGGATGCCGGCGTTGGGTTTGGCCAGGAGCGGCAGATCCGTCGCAGTGCGCATCTGCTCGAGGGCAGCGAGGATGGCGGGTGGCCCATCGCCGCAGTTGGCGCCCACCACATCGGCACCGGCCTCCTCAGCGCGCCTGGCCGCATCCTCGGCTCTGAGGCCCATCATGGTACGGCCCTTGACGTTAAAGCTAAAGGTGCAAAAGACGGGCAAGGCAGTCTCGGCCTTGGCGGCGCTCACGGCGGCGCAAGCCTCCTCGACCTGGTGTTGCGTCTCGATCAGGATGATGTCTGCCCCGGCCTCAGCCACGACGCGAATCTGGTCGGCATAGATCGCCTCGAGCTCAGCCACCGACAGCGTCCCATAGGGCTCGACGAGCTGGCCCGTGGGCCCGATGGAAGCGCCCACCCAGACGCGATCGCCCACCGCGTCCTTGGCCAGAGCGATCCCCAGGCGGTTCAGTTCGTCAGCCTGCTCGGCCAGGCCGGCATCGGCCAGGCGAGGACGATTGCCGCCAAAGGTGTTGGCCGTCACGTATTGTGCCCCGGCATCGGCATAGGCCCGATAGACGGCCTGAACCACCTCGGGGCGCTCGACATTCCAGGCCTCAGGCAGAGTGCCGGCCGGAAGGCCCTGCGCCTGGAGCATGGTACCAAAGGCGCCATCGGCGAGGATGAGTTCGTCTGTTTGCAGTACGTCGCCAAGTTTTCTGAGCATGGATGGGATCTCCTAAGGATTGTAAGGGATGAACCGCGTCAAGGGTCCCCTGGTCAGCCCGAAGCAAGGGATACTCGCCGCCGGCTGCACCATCTAGAGTGTGACGATCTGGTAGCCCTCTTCGACAAAGGGGGCGAGACTGACGTGCCCGAATGCGTCGCTCAGCAGAGGCAGGCCCAGCGCCTCGGCCGCCTCCACAGCCCCATGAACTAACGCGCACCCTCGGCACACCCCGGCGATCAGGCCGGCCTCCTGCGCTCTTCCGAATGTGGGGGCCAGGGCATGCGCGGGATCGGCCAGCGCGGCGAGCCATTTGGGCGCGTTGCCCTCGAAAACGATGCGCGCCTGCCCGCCCCGCTGGGCGATGTCGCGGGCGAAGAGAAGTCCGTGCTGCAGCTTGCAGGGCATCTCAGGTCCCGCAAAGAGCACCAACGCAACTTTGACGCTCATGATCAACCTCGCCTCCATGGGCCGTGCTGGTTGTCGCGGGTCTATTCTAGCGACAGTCACGCAGGCTGACAAGCTGCGTCGACAGCCCACCATGCAGAGGTGGCGCACGTGCTTGCGGCCGGCAGAGCCCATGGCTAGAATGCACGCATGGAACCCTCATTCCCACGCTATGTCCTGCTGGCCCTGGATGTGGATGGCACGCTCATCGGCGAGGCGGGCGAACCGAGCCCGCGCCTGCGGGTTGCGCTGGCGCGAGCGCGGGCGATGGGCATACGAGTGGCACTCTGCACCGGCCGGCCTCTTGCAGCTATACAGCCGCTGATCAGGAGCCTGGCCCTAGACACACCGCCCGTGGCGTTCAACGGCGCCCTGATCCCCAGCCTGGATGGCGGCTCCCCGCTCGTCTGCCACCCTCTGCCCGATGAGGCACTGCCGATCCTGGTAGGCTCGGCGGCGAGGCACGATGACTACTTGGAGCTCCATACCGCCGAACGCTGCTACGTCCACCGTCTGGGTGCAGAGGGCCGCTATCAGCGCGACAAGCTCGGTATCGAGCTGATCGTGGGCCCTTTGGCGCCCAGGCCCACGCTGGAGCCCATTCTCAAGGCGCAATTCGTCATCCTCACCGAGGAACAGAGACGACGGGTGGCTGCTTTGGCGCCACAGATAGAGCCTTGGGCGGAGTTGAGTTGGGGCGTATCGCCCGGATTCGATGGCCACTTTGTCAACGTGATGCGCGCCAATGTGGACAAGGCCGCCAGCCTCGATCATCTCTTGAGCGCCCTCGGAATCTCCTGGGAACGTGTGTTCGCGGCGGGCGATTCGCCCAGCGATCTGAGCTATGTGCGCCGTGCGGGCTATGGCGTGATCATGGGCAACGCGCCCGAGGCTGTGCGGGAGCAGGCACCTCGCCTTGCCCCCTCTGTAGAGCAGGATGGCCTGGCTCAGGTCATTGAAGAGGTGGTGTTGGGTGACTAGAGAGGCTCCTGGTGCGGTTTTGACCGTTGCGATCGGGTCGACGAATCCGGTCAAGGTCGAGGCGGTGCGTCGGGTGATCCTGCCGATCTGGCCCGCTGCCACACTGCACGCGCTCGCCGTGGCATCGGGAGTGAGCGCCATGCCCATGAGCGATGACGAAGGCGAGCGCGGCGCGGTTTGCCGGGCCGCAAGGGCACGCGAGCAGGTGTATGCCGATCTGGGCGTGGGCCTCGAGGGGGCGGTGCAGGAGTTGCCACGCGGCATGTACGTTACCAACTGGGTGGCGGTGGTCGCGCGGGACGGACGCACCAGCGTCGCGGCCGGCGCGCGCCTGCCGCTGCCCGAATGCGTGGCTCAGCAGGTGCGCGCCGGCGCAGAACTGGGTCAAGTGATCGACCGCCTTTCGGGACAAGTCGAAATCCGACAGCGTGAGGGCACTGCGGGATTCCTGACCTGTGGGCTCGTGCCGCGCGAGGAGGCCTTTCGGATCGTTGTGGCCTTCGCTCTAGCTCCCTTTCTTCGCCGCGAGCTATACGACCGTCAGGTGTAAGAATCCATCTTCAGGATGCGTCTGAAGCCAGAAGCATTCGATAGATCCGTTGTGCCTGCCCTGAGCAGGCACTTCGTTATGAGCCTGTTGGGCGCCGAGATCTGTACGCGAGGAGACAGATCATGCTGAACCTGGTCACTGGAGCAACCGGTCTGGTGGGAAGCCATCTGGTGGAGGCGCTGGTCGCCCGTGGCGACCGCGTGCGAGCGCTCGTTCGCCCCACCAGCGCCACCCGCGGATTGCGCGAGTTGGGCGTAGAGCTGCGCGTAGGCACCCTGCAGGACAATGCCACGCTCATGTCTGCCGCCGCGGGCGTCGATCGCATCTATCATTGCGCGGCCTTGGTGAGCGATTGGGGCCAACTCGCTGATTTTGAACAGACCAACGTACAGGGCGTGCGCAATATCCTGGCCGCCGCGACCAGAGCCCAAGTGACGCGCTTCATCTACCTCAGCACGACCGACATCTATGGCTTTCCTGGTAAGCCGGCTCTTGAGTCCGAGCGACCCTCGCCGCGCGGGTTTGACTATGCAGACACCAAGATCCAGGGCGAGGGCCTGGTCTGGAATCACTATCGGCGTGTCAAACTGCCGGTCACCATCCTGCGCCCGGCCACGGTGTATGGGCCAAGGGCCCAACTCCTCGTACGGGCCGTAGTCGAGGCGCTGCAGAGGCGGCGCATGATCCTCGTGGATGGTGGTTCGCACCTCGCTGGCGTGACCTACGTGGGTAATCTAGTGGACGCGCTCATCTTGGCTGCAGAGAACGACGCCAGTGTGGGCCAGGCTTACAACATCTCAGACGGCAGTGATGTGACCTGGAAGCAGTATGTGGACGCCTTGGCGGATCTGGCACGGGTGCCTCGCCCTGCGCGCAACTACAGTCACGGCCTGGCCTATACCATCGCCAGTCTGTGGGAGGGGTACTATCGCCTGCTCGGGCGCACCGAGCGCCCGGCGCTGACACGGCTACTGGTCGAATTGATGGGCACCGATCAGGACTTTCCCATCGCCAAGGCGCGTGAGGAATTGGGTTATCAGCCTCGCGTGTCGTTCGAGGAGGGCATGCGCTACACAGGCGATTGGCTCCGCCGCATCGGTGTCGTCGACTAGCTGGCGCGTCGGGTCGCATAGCACGGTTTTTTGACCCTGGCTCCCCATAGCCCTATAATGCGCGGCAGCCTGGCAGTGGGATGTCGACCCGAGCGTCCGTCACCACGTCAGGCGTATGGTTTCGCTGACTTGGCTGCTCAAATCCAGGGGGGAGGGTGCGAGCTTGCCTTTGAACCGTCATCGCCGCCGCTGCCCGATTGCTGTGATCGTGTTGGCCGGCTGCTTGTTCGCTCTGGGCAGCATCGGTTGTGTCCAGGATGCACAGCAGATTCACGCCTCTCAAGCTGCTCAAGCCACTCTTGCGTCCCACACGGCGGCCGTGAACCTGCTCACATCACCTTCGGCCACTCCGATGGCGCCGATTCCCTCTCCGACGGCCATGAGAACGGGGAGGCCTTCCCCCTCCACACCCAGCCCGACCGTGACGCCCATGGATGCCAGCCCCACCGCAACGCCTGTGCCTGCCAGCCCCACCCTCCAGGCGACCGCGACACACGTGGCTGCCAGCCCCACCGCCCAGCCCACCGCAACCGAACCGCCCAGCGCCGCATTGACACAGCCGGCCACGCCCAGGGCGAGCGGGGCTGCCCAAGCTCTGGCCGCACCCCCCGCTGCGACGAAGCGTGTGGCCGCTCAGCCCAAAGGCAGGCCATTGACTTATGAGCCTCGGTTCCCGCCCGTGTCGCCGGCCGGCGATCCCCCTGGTTATGATGGGCACACCAATCCCCTGTCGGGCCTTCGCGTTGAGAATCCAGGTCTGGTCCAGCGGCGACCTCTCCTGGTGCGCTATGGGAATGATCGCGCGGCGCGTCCTCACGCGGGCATCTCCCAGGCCGAGGTGGTCATGGAGGAGGTGATGGATGCCTGGTGGATCACCCGGCTGACAGCGGTTTTCCTGCAGGAAGAGCCTGCCAAGGCAGGGCCATTGCGCAGCGCGCGCCCGGTCAATGTGGAGGTGCTGCCCGCTTTCGATGGCGTCCTGGTTTTCTCAGGCGCCAGCATTGGTGTCAACCAGCTCCTGGGTCAGCAGGCCTTCGATCTGATCCACGAAGATCTGGATGGCGATCTCCTCTACCGTAGCAGCGACCGCCTGGCGCCACACAATCTCTATACCTCGATTCCGGATATCCGCGCTCGACTGCGGGCTCAGGGCAGGGAGCACGCGGTGGATCTGCGCGGGTTCGCCTTCTCAGGCGATGCGCCGCCCGGGCCGGCGGCCGCGCGCGTCGACATCCCTTATCCCTCGTCTTCGACCGTCGCGTGGACCTATGACGGCGGCGCCGGAGTCTACCGGCGCTGGGTTCAGGGGCAGCCCTATACCGATCAGTCAACCGGCCAGCAGGTCGGTTGCGAGAACGTGATCGTGTTGTACGCCCGCCATTGGGCGACCGACATCGTGGAGGATAGCTACGGCTCGACCTCCATCGGCATCGCCCTCAAAGGTGGCGAGCGCGTGCAGATCCTGCGAGATGGCCGCGTGTTGGAGGGCTTCTGGTGGCGACGAGAAGCTCATCGGCTGTGGCAATTCATCGACGCCAACGGCCAGCATATTCCCCTCAAGCCGGGCCACACCTGGATTCAGTTCGTGCCTACGACCTATGCGGTACGTTTGAGCTAGCGCAGCGGGTGTCGCGTACGCGGGGGGCGTGAGCGCGTCCGTCTGTCTCGCGGGTGTCTGATTCGTATCGGGATTTGGGTTTCCCACCGGTGCGGTTGCATCGCCCGGCCGACCGATGATGTGCGCTTGGGAAATAGGCGCGGGCCTGTGACAGCAGCGAGCGATCTGCCTATAATGTCGGCAATCGAACAAGGAGGGCATCAAGGCCCTCCAGGGCAGCAAGGAGGCACGATGAAGACGATATCGGTTCCGTGGGGCATGTGGTACGACAACACCACGTACGAGCTCAGCTTTCCCGATGGCTGGGATCTCACCGTGGCGCAGATGAAAGGCGGCCCGGACATCGGCGATGAAGGTATTCGGCGGGCGCTAGCCGAGCCGATCGGCGCGCCCACCCTGCGCGAGGTGGCCCAGGGCCGTCGGGATGCGGCGATTCTGATCGACGATCTGACCCGCCCGACGCCTAGCTACCGTGTTCTGCCCTACATCCTTGAGGAGTTGGCGGCGGCCGGTTTGGGCGATGACAAGGTGCGCATCATCTGCGCCATCGCAGCACACCGCTCGATGACGCGTCTCGATTTTGTGAAAAAGATCGGAGAGGATCTCGTCGATCGTCTTGAGGTCATCAACCACAACGCCCAGGACAACCTCGAGTTCTACGGCCACT
>JAFGLK010000047.1 GCA_016928125.1 Anaerolineae bacterium | reverse complement strand
GAGAGGGAGTTCAACCCCGCTATAGCGGTTTGCGGGTACAGGGCACCGCTAGCTCCCCGTCTAGCGCGACCAAAAGGATATTAGTCCAGAGGGGCGTACCTGTCAAAGTGCTCAGATCCACAGGCCACGTGGGGCCACCCAATGCGGACTCGAGCAACGATCGGACGGCTCAGATCAGACGTCCAGGCCCAAGAGTCGCCGAGCATTGCCCCCCAAGATGAGCCTTTTCTCCTCCTCCGCCAGGTCGGCCTCCAGCACAGTCTGAGGCCACAGGCCCTCGCTGCCAAAGAGGATCTTCGAGGCCCCCACATTGCGCGCGGCATGAGCGAGCCACGCCCCCGGCGTGAGGGTTGGGAGCATACGCTGGCAGAAAAAGGGCAGGAAGGCCGTGTCGAGATAGACGTTTGCATGTTTTTCGGCCAGGATCAGCGCGCGATAGGTATAGTTGCCGCCCAAGTGAGCAATGCACAACTTGAGCGTGGGCCAGTCAAAGGCCACCTGGTCGATAGCCATGGGGTCGGTATATCGCGCCAGCATCGGCTCCCCCAACTCATATTTGAAGCCCAACGTGACCACGCCCGCGTGCCAGGTGCACACCAGGCCCAGTTCGGCACAGACCTCGTAGATCGGGTAGAGCCGCGGATCATCGGCAAACCAGTGCTGGTCCATCGGCTGGAACTTGATGCCGCGCACACCCCACTCGGCGACCGCCCGACGGAGACGTTCGGGCTCGCTCGCCAGATCGCCCCGATGATCCACCCAGTAAAAGGGCACGAACATCTCGGGATGCTCCTTGGCCAGCGCAACGGACCGCCTGAGGCCATCATTGCCCACCGAGAGCAGCACGGACATGTCGATGCCCATCTCTACGTTTTTTGCGATCAGCCCATCACCCGGGTGCTCGTGAAAGTTCACCACCAGCATGTCGTGCATTGCCTCTTCCTCCTCAGCCTGCGAGGCCCGCCGGCAAAAAAACGGGGAGTTAGACTCCCCGCACACCTTACGACGGCTATTCCACAATCACAGGGCCGATCTCGTTTGGAGGCCAATAGCGCAGCCAGGCTCGCCCAATGATGTCATCAAACGGCACCATCCCAAAAGAGCGCGAATCGTTGCTGGCCTTGCGATTGTCGCCCAGCACGAAGACATGCTCCTCAGGCACGAGCCGCGGCGGCATGGTGCCCCACGTCTCCTGGTTGAGATACTCCTCGTCCAGAGCCTCCCCATCGATGTAGACGCGCCCCTCGTGGATGCTCACCGTCTCTCCCGGCAGTCCTACCACCCGCTTGATCAACGGCTCGGTCGCCCGATTGGGCCGGCGCAAGACGACGATATCGCCTCGTTTGGGCGCGCGGAAGTGGTAGGTGATCTTTTCAATGATCAGGCGCTGATTGTCGTGCAGATTGGGCTCCATACTCTGCCCTTCCACACGGGTTGCCTGCGCCAAAAAGACATTCACCACCAGCACGATCACCAAAGCCGGCAATACGGATTCGATGAGCTCGCGCAACACCGATTTCACTGGATCACCGCCTGTTGAGCTCTTGGTTGGCGCCCACGTTCGCAACGCACCCGTGGGCGCCTTGGATGCCAGTCGACTGGCGCACTGGCACCAAACGGTCAGCGATCGTCTCGGTCATAGCCGCCGCTACGACGCCGGTCGCTGGGCCGTCTTCCGCCCCGCGACGACGAACCGCGCGACGAGGGCCGGCGGTCGCGTTCGCGTGCCTCCTCGGCTGTCCAGCCTTCCAGAACGGCTTGACGCGACAGCCGTACCCGATCCCGATCGTCGATCGAGATCACCATGACCATGATCTCATCGCCGACCTGCACCACATCCTCAACGCTGGGGACATGATGGTCCGCCAACTGCGAGATATGCACCAGGCCATCTTGGCCAGGCAGAAACTCGACAAAGGCTCCAAAGTCGGTCGTGCGGACGACCTTGCCCGTATAGACCCTTCCGATCTCCGGCTCTGCCGTCAGGCCCTCGATCCGATCGAGGGCGCGACGCGCGCTCTCACCATCCGTGGATGCCACGACCACCGTGCCATCATCTTCCACATCGATCGAGACGCCCGTATCCTCGATGATCGCGCGAATGTTCTTGCCGCCTGGGCCGATCAGCGCGCCGATCTTGTCCACCGGGATCCTGGTCGTCTGGATACGTGGCGCATACGGAGACATCTCGCTGCGGGGTTCAGCGATGCAAGCATTCATGACATCCAGGATCTGCAGCCGGGCTCTGCGCGCCCGACGCAGCGTTTCCTCAATGATCTCAGCCTTGAGACCACTGATCTTGGTGTCCAACTGCATGGCGGTGATGCCCTCGGTGGTTCCGGTCACCTTGAAGTCCATGTCGCCCAAATGATCCTCGAGGCCCTGGATGTCGGTGAGGACGGCCCAGCGCTCGCCCGACGTGATGACGCCCATGGCGATACCGGCCACTGCGGCCTTCATCGGCACACCCGCGTCAAAGAGAGCCAAGCTGCTGGCGCACGTGCTGGCCATGGAGGTCGAGCCATTGGAGGAGAGCACCTCCGATACGACGCGAATCGTATACGTGAACTCCTCCTGACTGGGCAAAAGGGGCTCAATCGCGCGCTCGGCCAAGGCACCGTGCCCGATCTCGCGGCGGCGCGGGCCCCGCATGGGGCGCGCCTCGCCGGTGGAAAAGGGCGGGAAGTTGTAATGATGCATGTACCTCTTGGACTCTTCGCCGCCGCTTAACAGCTCGATCTTTTGCTCGTCGTCAGCGGTGCCCAGCGTCACCGTGGTCAGAACCTGAGTCTCTCCCCGGTTAAAGAGGCCGGAGCCATGCGTTCGTGGCAGCAGCCCGACTTGGGCGCTCAGCGGGCGGATCGTGTCGAGGTCGCGACCGTCGATGCGCATACCCGTGTCAAGCACGCGGTTGCGCATGGCCTCCTTGAGAACGGTCTCATAGGCCTCACCAACCTCGCGCTCCTCCACCTCATCGCCCATCTGCTCGCGCATTTGCTCAAGCAGACGGTCACGAAGCGCGTTCTCCTGTGTGTGGCGTTCCTCGCGCGAGAGGGCCGCCGCCACCAACTCGTCAACCTGCGCGCCCACGAGCTCGCGCACCTTGGCGAGTAGCTGCTCATCGAGCAGGAAACGCTGCCCCTCGTGCTTGGGCTTGCCAAACTCCTCGCGCATCTGCTTCTGCAGGGCGATCAAGGGCTGCATGGCTTCGTGCGCCAGCTTGATGGCCTCGAGCATGAGCGCCTCGGGGAACTCGTTCGCGCCTGCCTCGACCATGAGCACCGACTCTTCGGTCCCGGCCACGACGAGGTCGAGCTGACTGGCCTGCACCTGGCTCTCCGTCGGGTTGATGACAAACTCGTCGTCAATGTAGCCCATCCGCACGGCCGCAATCGGCCCCATGAAGGGGATATCCGACAACATCAATGCAGCCGAGGCGCCCACCATCGCGATGATGTCGACCTGATGCTCATTATCCGCCGAAAGCGGCAAGATGATGATCTGCACGTCATTGCGATACCCCTCAGGGAAGAGCGGCCGCAACGCTCGATCGACCAGGCGCGAGGTCAGGATGGCCTCGGTGGATGGGCGCCCTTCGCGCTTGAAGAAGCCTCCAGGGATTTTGCCGGCGGAATAGCGCCGCTCTTCGAAATCCACGGTCAAGGGGAAGAAATCGATGCCTACTCGCGGCTCTGCGGACGTTGCCGTCACCAGAACCATCGAATCGCCCAGGCGCACCGTGACCGCGCCCCCTGCCTGCTGAGCGAGATCCCCGGTCTCAATGAGGATCTCCTCAGTGCCTACCATTGCCCTATACTGTTGTGACATTCTATCCTTTTCTCCCAGACATACTTGGGGAGTCCGGACAGATTGTTCAGGGACTGGGGGATAAGCCCTACATACATGTGGGGCTCATCCCCCAATTCCTGCGCAAACTGTTCCAGACATCCCATAACATACGCCACCGGACCATTTCCAGATGGCTTACCAAAAAACAATAGAGTAGATGGGGGCTTGGCCTCATCTACTCTATCGCTATCCGCTACAGTTTATGGAAAGAGACTGCATACCGAAGGGTTAGCGGCGAAGGCCCAACCGCTCAATGATCTCCCTGTATTTCGTCTCATCCTTGCGACTCAGATAGTTCAAGTGACGACGACGCTGCCCAACCAACTTGAGCAGACCGCGACGGGAGTGCTCATCATGCTTGTTCTCTCTGAGATGATCCGTCAGACGGGTGATCCTCTCGCTCAATAGGGCAATCTGGACTTCCGGGGAGCCTGTATCGGTCTCATGTCGAGAGAACTGACCTACAATGGTATCTTTTTCGTTTCTGGACAGCCCCATGGCCTCCCTATCCTTCCTATCCTAAGCTAACTCACGCACTCAACTATAGCACAAACAGGCCTTGGCGCCAAATCCTGCCGGATGAGGGTATTCGAAGCAGTAGAGGGCGTTTAGAGGCGATAGCAAGGGTCTGGCGGGGTTGATGGAGAAGGCCAACCGCTGAGGAGGGGCTGGAAACGAAGCGGGAGGGGCAGGCGGCGCCCACTGGTCGTGAGGCTGATGACCGGGCAGGTGTGTTGACACCGCGCGCCCGGGGTTGATCTCGCCTCCTCCTACTGCTTCGAAAATCCAGGATGATACGCCTTTGACATGGGGGTAAGCAGCCCCTAGAATGCGTCATAGCCATGTAGGAGAGGCGATTGTGTGCGAGCTGTGTGCTCACGTTCCGTAAATGAGATTAGATGAAAGATAGAAAGCCGCATAGAGAATAAAGTCAGCCTGAAAGAAAGAGAGTAGCGCGTATAGACTGAGCTGCAAGCTCTTTCGGAGTGAGCCGTCAGCCAGAGATGTTTAACGTGAAACATTCCCAACCGCTCAGCGGTCCCCAGAATCGGCCGGGCAGAGATATTGTATCTTCTGGTCCGCCGATCTGCGACTATGAGGCGAGCAGCTACCGAACGGATTTCTGGGAAGGTCAGGGACGACAGTATGAGGATGCCGTCGAGCGCATCGCCCTCAAGGCCCTGCTCCCTGCGCATGGTCAGCGCTTGTTGGATGTTGGCGCCGGCTTTGGGCGGCTTGCGGACCTATACGCTGGCTACGACCAGGTCATCTTGCTCGACTATTCGAGGTCGCAGCTCGAGTACGCCCGCGCAAGGCTGGGTGATGAGCGCTTTATCTACGTGGCTGCGGATATCTACCGCCTCCCTCTGGCTACTCACGCTGTGGACGCTGTCGTGATGGTGCGTGTGCTGCACCACCTCGCGGATGTTCCGCTGGCTCTGGCGCACATTGCTCGCGCCCTGTGCCCGCAAGGCTCTTTGGTGCTGGAGTTCGCCAACAAGCGCCATCTGAAGAACGTGGCGCGTTTCCTCGTGGGGCGTGGCACCAATCCCTTTGAGACATCGCCATACGAATTTGCCGAGCTGCATTTCGACTTTCATCCAGCCTGGGTGATGCAGAAACTGGAGAGCGCCGGCCTGCCCGTCGAAGCGTCTCGAGCGGTGTCTCTTTTCCGCTCGCGTCTGCTCAAGCGCATTTTCCCGATCGCCTGGCTCAGCGCCATAGACGGCGCTTTGCAGCGCCCCTTCGCCCCATGGGCCATTGGCCCCAGCCAGTTCGTCCGCAGCCGCGCCATCAAGTCGGGGGAGCCTGGCGTCGTCAGTCGAGAGGCCCTCTTCCGTTGCCCTCGTTGCGGGTACGAGCCGCTCGATGCGGCGCATGGCGGCCTGACTTGCCCAGACTGCAAGGCTCTTTGGCCCCTTGAGCATGGAATCTATCTCTTCAAGTGATTTCGAGGACGCTCTGCTGCTTGCGCTTTTGTCTGATCATTGGACTTGAAGGGATTTTCATCGGTGGCTATAATGTGTGCGTGGGTTTGTTCGGAGGCATGTAGTCCCGATCGGAAGGGGGAGGAGCGCCCATGAGAAGACGATGGATAGCCATGACCCTGCTCATCCTGGTCAGCTTGCTGCTGGTTGCCGTGCCTGCCTTGGCGGCGTCGATCAATGTGGTCAGAAACGGCAGCTTTGAGGGCGAGTTTGTGAATGGGGTGGGCTCAAGTTGGCAGGCCTTCAACAATGGAGGAAACGCCGCCTACGGTTACCGGGCGGACACCTCGGAGAGCGTAGTCTATGATGGGATGGTCTCGCAACTGATCACCATCCACACTTTGGGCTTTACGGGGAGCGATGCGGACCGCTATGCAGGCATCTACCAGGTGGTGCCTGTGGTGCCAGGGGAGCGCTACATGTTCAGCTTCTATGGTATGGTGCGCAGCACGGAAGGCAACCAGTACGACTCTAACTACAACTATCGGGTCGAGATCGCCTATGACTACGAGGGACGTACAGACCCCTGGGCGATGACCGATTGGGAAGAGATGGATCGCTGGGCCGAGTTCCCGCTGGATAAGCCAGGCCTCTTTCAGAGCTATGCGCACGGTGTCACGCCCACGACGAACAGGTTGACCATCTTTATCCGGGCCTGGAAAAAGTTTCCCACCACGGGCCAAGAGGCGCGAATCAACATCGATGCTGTGAGCCTGCTGGGTCCAGATCCTGGCAGAGGCGCCCCAGCCCCATCTGGTCCCAGGCCGCCCGCTCCCAAGGACGGGGACCGCTTGCCCGATACTGGCGCTGGCAGTCTGCTGCCGCTGTTCGGTGCTGTGTTCGGTCTCGCGGCGCTAGGCCTTACCGGCGCGCGGGTGTTGAGAAAGCGCTAGCGCACGACAACCGAGAGGAGTCAGCCATGAGCGTAGCGGGACGGTTTCCGCTACGCTTCTTTTGCCTCTCGGCCTGCCTTGGTCCGGTTGACGTCGGCCGAGGTTGAACCTATACTCTGGTCACAGTTCGTCATGAGGAGGGCGCGCCAATGAAAGTCTCCTGTATGCAAGAGAACCTTTCCAGAGGGCTCTCGATTGTGGGTCGGGCCGTTGCCACGCGCAGTACGCTGCCCGTACTGGCCAACATTCTGCTCACCACAGACGAGTCGCGGCTCAAGCTGTCGGCCACCAACCTTGAGATCGGCGTCAACTGCTGGATTGGCGCCCAGGTGGATCAGGAAGGGGCCACGACGGTGCCCGCGCGCCTCTTGTCGGACTTTGTCAGTTCGCTGCCTGCTGAACGCCTCGATTTGGAGCTGATCACGCGCACCCAGACGCTCAACGTCAAGTGTGGCCGCTATGAGGCCAACATCAAAGGCATCGATGCGCAGGAATTTCCGCTCATCCTGGTGCCCGGCGAGAATCATCGTGTAAGGGTCGATCCGGGCCTCTTGCGCCAGATGATCGATCAGGTAGCCTTTGCGGCCGCGACCGACGAAAGCCGACCTGTTCTCACTGGGGTGTTGGCCCAACTCGCGCCCGAAGGCCTGACCTTCGCCGCCGCGGATGGCTATCGCCTTTCGGTCAGCTCCGGCCCCTTGGAAGAGGGACCCGAGAGCGCCATGAGCGTCATCATTCCTGCGCGCGCCCTGCAGGAACTACGGCGCATCAGTGGCGATCAGGAAGAGCCCATCGAGATCATCATCGCCCCCAACCGCAACCAGGTCTTTTTCCGCCTCAGCGACATCGACCTGGTCTCTCAATTGGTCGAGGGCAACTTTCCCGACTATAAGCAGATCATCCCGACCAGCTCCAACACCAAGATCACGGTCAATACCGCCGAGCTGTTGCAGGCTATCCGCATGGCGTTCATTTTCGCCCGCGATGCAGCCAATATCGTGCGTATGCAGGTGATCCCCAATGGGGACACTGATATCGGCCGCCTGATCATCTCGGCCACGTCCACCGAGTATGGCGACAATGTCAGCGAACTCGACGCGACCATCGCTGGCGAACCGGTCGAGATCGCGTTCAACGCCCGCTACCTGATCGATGCCCTGAGCGTGGTGGATGTCGCCCAGGTGACACTCGAGACACGTAACGCATCCAGCCCGGGCGTCCTCCGGCCCGTCGGCGGGACCGACTTTGTGCATATCGTGATGCCGATGCATGTCGCGCGCTAGGCCGTCTCAATGCGCCTGAGGCATCTGTCGCTCACCAATTATCGCAATTACACGCGTCTGGAGTTGGATCTCCCGGCGCGTGTGAATGTTTTCGAGGGAGAGAACGCCCAAGGCAAAACCAACCTGCTCGAGGTGATCTACTACCTGGCTACGACCAAATCGCCCCTGGCCACCTCCGATCGCGAGTTGATCAACTGGAACGCCGACCGCGAGCCGATCCCCTTTGCCCAAGTCGATGGGGCCTTTGTATGTGGTTCTGAGGAGCACGTTCTGGCCGTGACGATGGTCAAGGAGGTGGGCGTCAACGGGAATACCAAGACCACATTCCGACGCCAGATCCGCCTGGATGGTGTCCCACGTCGCGCCATGGATGTCATTGGCCAGCTCAAAGTCGTGCTCTTTCTACCCGAGGACGTGCGACTGATCTCGGGCCCCCCCTCCGGGCGCCGTCGCTATCTGGACGTGACCCTGTGCCAGATCGATCCTCGCTATTGCCGCACGCTCTCGCGCTACAATCGAGTCATCAGCCAACGCAACGCGCTTCTGAAGCGCATCCGAGAGCGCCAGGCCAAGACGCAGGAACTGCCCTATTGGGATCAGCAGATGGCGCAGCTTGGGGGATATGTGCTTGCGCGGCGCATCTGGGCCGTGGGCCAGCTGGGCTGCGAGAGTCGCCATGTCCAAGAGGCGCTGACGAGCGGACGCGAACTGCTCACGCTCCAATACGATTCCAGTTCGCTCACGGAAACGTCGGTGGCCGACGGCGGGACGCTGCCAACTGAGGACGATCTTGAGGAGCGGGTGGAAGGCCTGACCCAAGCGATGATGCGGGCGCTGGCAGAGGCCAGGCGTGAAGAGGTCGCGCGAGGCATGACGCTCGTCGGACCGCATCGGGACGACCTGCGCTTTTCCATCAATGGCGTCGACGCCACCACCTACGGGTCGCGGGGCCAACAGCGAACGATCGCCCTGGCGCTCAAACTGGCCGAGCTACGCCTGATGCAGCGCCATAGCGGCGAGCAGCCCGTACTGCTTCTCGATGATGTGCTCTCAGAGCTCGATCGCCATCGTGCAGGGCTTTTGCTCGAAGCTCTTGGCGGAACGGAACAGGTGCTGATCACCACCACCAGCCTGGACCAGTTCGCAGGCGGGCCGTTCGGCGGCGATTTCCTCGATTCGGCGACGCTCTGGCGGATTGCCGATGGCACGGTGTCGTCTCTTGGATAACCGCAGTTCCACTCTCCCGAGGATGGCGTAGCTCAAGCTCTGTGACCACGCGGCGGGCGAGTCTACAGTCACAGGAGGGCTACAGCGGCCTCTTGGAGGGGATACCTTCCCGGCGCGGATAGGCGTCCGGCGTTTTGGCTACCTTTTCCACAATCACGAGGTAGCGCTCGGTGTCGATCTCGGGGATCGAAATGGGCTTGATGGCCAGGGAGACCCCTCCCAGGGCTTTGAGCGCTGTCTGAGAATCGAAGACTTCGCTGCTTGCATCCGCGCCTTTGGGCAGCACCATGCGGCCACCGATACGGCAAAAGGGCAGGCAGTACTCGGCCAGCGTGGCGAGATGCGCCACGGCGCGCGCCACGACCATGTCATAGCGCTCCCTGTGCTCGGGCAGCTGGCCGGCCGTTTCCGCTCGCATGGCCAGCACCTCGATGCGCTCCAACTCGAGCACCTCGATCATGTGGCGCAGAAAAGTCACCTTTTTGCCGATCGACTCGACCAGCGTGACTTTGGCCTCGGGCATCATGATCTTGAGCGGGAGGCCCGGAAAGCCCGCCCCACTGCCGATATCGATGATCCAGAGCGGCTCCGCACCCCGTTGCAGCGGCACGGTGTCAGGGATCGTGAGGCCGAGCTTGAGACTCTCTCTAGGGCGATCTTCACGTTGGGGGATGGCCAGGAGGCAGGTGAGAGAGTCCAGGAAATGGCGCAGCTGCACCTGTCGGTATTCTGTGACGGCAGTGAGGTTAAAGCGCTGATTCCAGCTAGCTAGCTCGCGATAGTAGCGTTCGAACATGGCAACGCGCCTGGGATCCAAGGTCAATCCCAGGCGCCGCGCCTCCTCGACGAGCAGTTCCATCGACATTGCGGGCCCTTTTCAGGCCGGTTCCTCAATGGGAGCGGTGGCCGGAAAAATCTTGCCCGGATTCATGATCCCTCGAGGATCGATGATCCCCTTGATGGCCCGCATGAGCGCGAGCGCGGGACCGTGCTCGCGCTCCATAAAATCGCGCTTGAGCAGTCCCACGCCATGCTCGCCGGCCGTCGTCCCGCCCAGCGCCAGGGCATGCTCGATGATCTGGTTGGTGGCCTCTATCCCGCGCGCAAACTCATCGGGGTCGTCGCGCCGGGCGATCGTTTCGGTGTGCAGATTGCCATCGCCGGCATGCCCAAAGGCATAGATCTGCAATCCGGCCTTCCGGGCCACATCGCCGACGAATTCGACCATATCGACAAACTTGGAGATGGGCAGACAGACATCGCCAGCGATCATCATCGCGCCCGGATGAGAGAACTTGATCGAGTCATGAGCCTCGCTGCGTGCCGCCCAGAGCCTCTCACGCTCCTCAGGCGTGATGGCCACTTGAATATCGGTGCAGTGGTTCTCCTCACATAGCTCACGCAGATACTCAATCTGCTCCTCGACGCCCGCTTCCGAGCCATGAAACTCGACAAAGAGCGTGGGGCTCTCGCGCAGCGACAAGCCCTGCTGCAGATTGGTCACGTGCACGGTCGCCGCGTCGAGGATTTCGATGGCCGAGGGGTCTAGGCCGAAGCGGATGGCCTCGTACACCGTGTTGGCGGCGTCACCGATCTGATCATACACCGCCACCACGGCGGCCACCGTCTCGGGGAAGCCCATCAGCCGGAGGGTGATCTCGGTGACCACACCCAGCGTGCCCTCTGAGCCGATGAAGAGGCTCTTCAGATCGTAGCCGCTGGTCGACTTTTTTGCATTGCTGCCGACTGTCAGGATGCGCCCATCCGGCAGGACCACCTTCAGCTTGAGCACATAGTCGCGGGTGACGCCGTACTTGACGGCGCGCATGCCGCTCGAGTTGTTGGCTACCATGCCGCCGATGGTGGCCACATCCGAGCTGCCAGGGGCCGGCGGAAAGAACATCCCCAGGCGCCGCAGTTGCTTGTTCAGATCATCATAGATGACCCCAGGCTGTACGATCACCTGCAGGTCCTCTTCACGGATCTCGAGGACTTGGTTCATACGGTACATGGCCAACAGGATGCCGCCATGTACGGGAATCGGATTGCCCTCCAGGCTTGAGCCGCCGCTCCAGGGAACCACCGGCAGATCACGCTCGTTGGCGTAAGCAAGGATCGCCGCCACCTCGTCGCTTGACGAAGGCCACACGACCACGTCGGGTAGATGGGGGTCCGCCCACGATTCATCGACCGAGTGCGCCTCGAGATCGGCGCCACGCAACGAGACATTATCCTCGCCCACAATCATCTGCAAGGACTGGATATCCGCATCAGTAAGCACCTTGTTCATGACCTCCAACAGTCGGAATGGTGAGATCGTGGCGGCGATGGGCCAGCTTCAGGGCTGGGCTTCCAGATCCGCCTTGGTGAGCAGTACATCTCGAGCCTTGCTCGAGCCCGTCGGGGGACCGATGACGCCTCTCTCATAGAGCAGGTCTACCAGACGGCCAGCGCGCGTGTACCCAATGCGCAGGCGGCGCTGCAGAAACGAGACGGAGGCGCGCTGGTGCTCCACCACCAGCGTGATGGCATCGCCCAGCAGGGGATCCTCACCTTCGTACTCCGTCCTGGGCTCCGTCACCTCGGGCCAGAGGGCCTGCTGGATGATGGGCACCTCGGGCGCTTCCGCCATAGGGAGGGGCGTCTGGCCCTCTCGGCGCTTGACGTGCTGGGCTTTCCAGGCGGCGACCAGGCGCAGCAGTTCCTCATCGGATACGTAGCATCCCTGCACCCGCAATAGCTGAGCCGTATCGGGGGCCATATACAGACAGTCACCGCGGCCCAAGAGCTTCTCTGCGCCGGGCGTGTCCAAGACCACGCGCGAATCCACGCTCGAGGATACGGCAAAACTGATGCGCGCCGGAAAGTTGGCCTTGATCAGGCCGGTGACCACGTCAACCGAAGGGCGTTGTGTAGCGATGACCAAGTGGATGCCGGTGGCGCGCGCCAGCTGCGCAATGCGGCAGATCGAGCGCTCGACTTCGTCGGGAGACACCATCATGAGGTCTGCCAATTCATCGATAAAGACCACAATCAGCGGCATGCGCGACTCGCCGCGTGCCACGGCCATCTCGTTGTATGCAGCAATGTGGCGAGCACCGACCTTGGCGAACACCTTGTAGCGTCGATCCATCTCTCGTGTCACCCAGCTCAGTACGCCGACCACGCGATCGACCTCAACCACCACGGGGGCCACAAGGTGAGGGATGCCATTGTACAGCGAGAGCTCCACGCGCTTGGGATCGATCATCAGAAGCTTGAGATCGTCTGGCGTATTGCGCAGCAAAAGGCAGGCGATCAGTGCATTGATGCAGACGCTCTTGCCCGATCCGGTCGCGCCAGCGATCAACAGGTGCGGCAGGCCCGCGAGATCGGCCACAATTGGAGTGCCAGAGACATCCCGCCCCAGCCCCACCGCGAGATGGGCACTCGCCAACGCACGGAACTCAGGGGACTCTATCACGCCCCGCAGCCCCACCGTCGCGATGTTGATGTTGGGAACTTCCAGGCCGACGATCCCCTTACCGGGCACAGGCGTCTCGATGCGGATCGGCGCGGCGGCCAATGCCAGGGCCAGATCATTGGAGAGCGCCGAGATACGGCTGACCTTGACTTTGACGCGCTTGATCTTACCGTTGCGGTCACGGCGCTCCACATAGCCCGGTTCGAGGCCATATTGAGTGACGACTGGACCCGGATTCACCTCGACGACCGTCACGGGCACGCCGAGGCTGCGCAGGGTATCCTCGATGATGTGGGTCTTCTCGCGAATGTCGCTCAGGCTCATTTGGGCCTCGTCGCGCTCCACCAGTGTGGACTCTAGTTCAGGGAGCAACCAGCGATGTCCAATGCTCTCTCGCAGGCCAGCGATCAGCGCCTCGTCCATGCCCGCGCCTGTCTCAGGCAACATGGACCGTACGTCTGGGGCAGCTGCCCGGGATTCCGAGGGCACCTGGGCGGAAGGTGCAGGGGGAGGTCCAACGCTGCCCGGACTTGAGGTCGCAGCGCTCCTGACGGGGGGCCGGGCGCGACGACGACGCGTAGGCCAGCGCTCCTGGACCCAAGCCATGCCCTGGCTCAGAAAGGCAACCGTATCGGCAGCCACCTCTGCCAGATCGACCTCAAGGGCTAGCGACAGGCCGATGCCCAGGATTGTCAGCAGGGCTACCAGAGAGCCGGCCCAACCCAGGGCAAGCGTAAGGCTCACGCTCAACAGGCCGCCCACTCGCCCGCCCAAACGGGTGACATCGCCTTGTCGCGCTGGATCGGCCAGATGATGGGCCAGCCCAAGTCCTGACAAGACCAGGAGGATCACGCCTACAATGCGCAGGGGCGAGACCTGCACGCTGCGCCCCGAGCTGACCATGGCCAACCAGAGGCCCAGCGCCGCCAGCCCCAAAGGCACCACATAGATCCCGACGCCAAATCCCTCGCGTAGGATCTGTAGCCAGCGCTGGGTGAGGATGCCACGATTCTGCGAGAGCAAGCTCAGCACGGTGAAGAGCGCGAGGAAAAGCAACACCAAACCGATGAGCAGACCGATCTGCTCCCTGGACAGGCTGAAAGCAGGCGCCTTTCGCGTACGCCTGCGTGTGCTGCTCGACCTGCGGCGCGTCTGTTTGGTCATGCTCTCGTTCGTCAGTCTAGGGAACGGCACGACATTCGAGGACCAGGCCCGTCGCTAGACCCGATTGACCACCGGAATGACGATCGGGCGTCGCCCCGTCTCTTCATAGGCGAAACGACCAAGCGACGTCCTAAGGCGATCGGCCAGCTCCGCCCGCGACCCTCCCCAGGCCACCACCTTCTCGATCTCGGCGCGCGCACGTACCACGAGGTCGGCCAGTTCGGCCTCATAGACAAATCCGCGCGTGACCAGTTCGGGGTCGCCGACAATTCCACCCGTGTACTTGTCCAGGGTCACGATGGCCACCAGAAAGCCGTTATGCGCCAATACCTGACGTTCTTGCATGATGCCCTGGCCCGAGTCGCTGATGCCGCGTCCATCCACCACCACATGGCCTTCAGCAACGGTCTCTACAACGCGCGCACCCTGCGCGTCCATCTCAAGCACATCGCCCGTCTCGATGATAAAGACATTATCCGGATCGACACCGCAACGCTCGGCCAGCTTGCCATGCAGCACCAGATGACGATACTCGCCATGGATAGGTACAAAGTATTGAGGTTGGATGAGGTTGATCATCATTTTTTGCTCTTCTTGGGCGGCATGTCCAGATACATGCACGTCCAACACCTCATCATAGTAGACATTGGCTCCTAGACGAAATAGATCGTCCAGCGTACGATTGACAAACTCCTCATTGCCCGGAATAGGCGTTGCGGAGACGATGACCGTATCGCCAGGGGTCACACTGACCGAGCGCAACTGCCCGCGCCCCATCCGCACCAGCGCCGACGTCGGTTCGCCCTGGCTTCCCGTACAAATCAGTGTGACCTGGTCATCTGGCAACTGCTCGAGCTGCTCAACAGTCAGCAGCACGTCATCGGGCACGTCCAGGTAGCCCAGGCTACGCGCGATGCGCACGTTGGAGACCATGCTACGACCCACGACGCCCACACGACGTCCATACAAGCGAGCCGTGTCCATGACCTGCTGCACCCGCGAAATGTTGGACGCAAACGTCGCCACAATCACGCGTCCTCGCGCTCCGGCAAAGATGCGCGCGATGGTCTCGCCCAGCACCTGTTCCGACGGGGTGTAGCCCGATCGCTCGGCATTCGTGCTATCGGAGAGCAGTAGACGCACCCCGCGGCCTCCCAACTCGGCCAGTTTGGCGAAATCGGTCCGCTTGCCATCTACGGGGCTGTGATCGAATTTAAAGTCGCCCGAATGAACCAATAATCCAAAGGGTGTATCGATGCTCAGTCCAACGCCATCGGGTATGCTGTGGCTTACATGAAAGAACTCGATATCAAATGGTCCAACCTGGAGCGAGTCGCCAGGCTGGATCGTATTGAGCTCCACATCCCGGATGCGAGCCTCGCGCAGCTTGACGTCGATGAGGCCTTGCGTAAGCGGCGTAGCATAGATGGGGGCTCGGACTTCTGCTAACAGATAGGGCAGGGCCCCAATATGGTCCTCGTGCCCGTGCGTGATGATGATCGCCTTGAGGCGATCGGCGCGCTCGATGACATATGAAAAGTCGGGGATGATGATATCCACGCCGAGCATGTCGTTCTCGGGGAACATGAGCCCCACGTCGACGACGATCATGCTCTCAGCGCAGTCGATGACGAGCATATTGCGGCCGATCTCGCCTAGTCCCCCAAGAGGAATGATGCGCAGTTTGTCTCCGCTCTCCACTAGCCCTCCCATGGCTAGAACAGGCTCAGCTGCTCAGGTGCATCTGGCTCGTCATCCTGGGATTCGATCGACCGCAGATTGGCGAGCAGCTCTGGCAGTTTGAGCATGTCTTGCTCGATAAAGGAACGATATCGCGGCTGGTGCAATGCAGCCGCTGGATGGAACATCGGAAAGTAGACGATCCCGCCTACCCTTTTCGGCATCCCATGGATGCGCGAGATGGTCACCCCCGAGAAGGCCAGCTGCATTGAGAAGCGACCCAGGGTCACGATGATCTTGGGCCGGATAAGCTCAATCTGCCGGTCAAGGTAAGGGCGACAGGCCGCCAGCTCATCGGGCTGAGGGTCGCGGTTGTTGGGGGGACGGCATTTGAGCACATTGGCGATGTACACATCTCTGCGCGTGAGGTTGATCGAAGCCAGGAGCTCCTCAAGGAACTGCCCGGCTGCGCCCACAAAAGGGCGTCCCTGTTGATCTTCGTGGAAACCAGGCGCTTCGCCAATGAACAGGATATCGGCATGCTCAGGCCCCTCACCGGGGACGGCCAATGTCCTTGCCCGTGCCAGGCGGCACTTGACACATTCCCGTATCTGCTTGGCCAAATCATCCAGTTCCGACACTGACAAGCCTCCCCGCGTGGGCCCCTCATCTCCCCAACACCTCGCCAAGCATACCCGCACTATCTGGCTGCCTCAGGGACCACAGACGGCGAGGCACGGTGCGAGCCGCCCTTACGGGCTATTATACCCTTATGTCGCACTTGCGTCCAACGTCCGTTGAGTCCGATCCACCTTTTGACGAAGCGCGGGGCTCACCCTACAATCTTGCAGTCCTGGTTCGCGAGGCGAACCAATGGTTCCAAGACCCCGTTGCGTGGCGAGTGTAGAGTCTCGCCTCAGAAGAGGAGCGTTCGTGAACCAATTGCTGGATATCTGCCTTGAGGCGGCCCGGGAAGCGGGGCGGAGCTTGGCGCACGCCTATCGGCAGCCCCATCAGGTCATCGTTAAGGGTCTGCGAGACATCACCACTGAAGCCGATCTACAGGCCGAGGCCATCTCCATGCAGGTCATTCGAGACCGTTGGCCCGAGGCCGTGTTCGTGTCCGAGGAGTCGCACCATGCCAAGGTGGCGGGCAATGACAAGCTGACGTGGTACATCGATCCCCTGGATGGAACCACCAACTACGCCCGCGGCCTGCCAGGCTTCAGCGTCTCGGTGGCCGTGGCTCTGTCCGAGCAGGTGCTCTGTGGGGCGGTCTTTGATCCCATGCTAGACCAGATGTTCTATGCAGAGCGGGGCAAAGGGGCTTTTCTCAACGGGGGTCGCCTGCAGGTCAGCGCCTGCTCTGAGCTCGGTGAGAGCCTGGTGCTGTTGGACTGGCCTCGCGAGCAGGGGCTGCGCGAGACCAGCGCCCGGTTTCTGGCCCGGCTGGCCCCTCGCGTAGATACCGTCCGCTCGCGAGGGAGCGCGGCGCTGGGCATCTGCAGCGTCGCCGCGGGATGGGCTGACGTCTATTTCCAGTACACGCTGAAATCGTGGGATGTAGCGGCCGGCCTCCTGATGGTGGAGGAGGCCGGCGGCATGGCTTCTGGGCTACGCGGCGACCCTGGCCGGCTGACCCGGCTAGACTGGCTCTTTAGCAACGGCCAGCTCCACCAGGCCATTCTGGACATGGATCCATACGCCTGAGCTTCGCGAGGCAGGGGGAAGGCCTGCACTTGTGCAGGCCAGGCCTCGTTTGGGCAGGTGCTCAGATGTTGACCTTGTCCTGGGGCAGATAAGGGCACTTGATGAAGATCAGTTTGAGAGGCCGGTCGCTCTCGTTGCGGATGTCGTGACGGTCCTGAGCTTCCATCCGAAAGGCGTCGCCCTCTTGGCCGATGTAGGTCTCGCCGTTCACCAGAAAGACCCCCTCGCCCTCAGCGACGTAGAACGTCTCCTCTACCTGCTCGTGATAGTGGCCGCCCAAAGTCTGGCCAGGGAGCATCAAGATGACGCCCCAGTCGATCTTGGGGCCGCGGAAAAGATACTTGACGCCGCTGTCGCCATCGCGATAGGTGAGTTCCCTCTCGCTGATCTTCTGCATCGTCTCCTCCCCCTGCAATGACTGAAAAATGGCCCCGGCGGTGATCGCTAGAGGGCCATTTCCAAGATATGGCGCACATCCTCGGCCGCCAAAGGTCGGGGATTGTGCTTTAGAGAGCCCGAAGGCAGCGATTCTGCGATGATCGGGTCAAGCTGGTCCGCGCGCACACCAAAGGCGCTCAGGTGCTGCGGGATGTGGATGCGCTCCAGCAGCGCCCGCACCTGTTCGACGGCGCGTTGAGCCGCTTCCTTGCCTGTGAGGCTGTCGATTTCCTCGCCCATCAAGCTGGCGATCGTGGCGTATTTGTCGATCGCATACTCGAGATTGTAGGCCATGGTGTAAGGCAAGAGCAGGCCGCACACCACCCCATGGGGGATGTCATAGTAAGAGCCGAGGGGATGGGCCATGCCGTGGACCCCTCCGAGACGCGCGTTGGCCATCACCATGCCGGCCATCAGGCTGCCCATGCTCATCCCTTCCCGCGCCGACATGTCCTGGCCATCGACATAGGCCCGCTCGAGGCTCTCGGCAATGAGAGCAATCGCTCGCATCGCGAGCGCATCGGTCACTGGACTGGCCCCGATCGAGGTGAACGACTCGATGGCCTGGCACAGAGCGTCGCTGCCCGTGCTGGCCGTCACGTCGGGGGGCATGGAGCAGGTCAACTCTGGATCAACGATGGCAGCGCGTGCGAACCAACTGTCGTCGCGAATACTTGTCTTGAGTCGAGTGTCTCGGTTGATCAGTACCGCGTTCTTGGTGACCTCAGCCCCCGTGCCGGCCGTTGTGGGCACCGCGATGAAGGGGCGCGCAGGCTCCTCAAGAGGCCGTCCATTGTGGTACTCTGTCACGGAGCCCGGTAACGAGATCATCCCGGCGATCGCCTTGGCCGTATCGATCGCGCTTCCCCCACCCAGGCCGACAAGGAGCTCGCACTGGGCCTCGCGACCCAGGGCGATGCCTTGTGCGACCGTGGACAGATCCGCCTCGCCAGACACCTGGTCGAACAAGGTGACTCGCAATCCCTGCTGTTCGAGCAGATCGATGGCGCGATCGAGCAATCCGGAGCGGCGTACCGACCCCCCACTGCAGACAATCATCACGTGGCGGCCAAAGCGCGCTGCAACCGTTCCGAGCTGATCGATCGCCCCTCTGCCGCTCAGGATCTCAGTGGGTAGATAAAAGCGCTCCATGGCCTCTCCTCCCTGTCATCCGCCCAAGCTCTCCCCGATCAGCCCGGCTGACTTGCTGTGGACGGCACACCGATCTCAAGGGAGATGCGCCCTTGTGTCTGCGCCTCTTCCTCCACATCGGTGCCGATATCCAGATCGAGCCCCGAGAAATCCAACAGCTCCGCTAGGCTGCGGGCTCTTTTGTAGACCAGATCCCAGGCGCCCAGGTCCGACGCCTCGAGCAAGGCCGTCTCAAAGAAGCGCACGTCGATACGCTCAGCTTTGAGCTGCAGGTACCAGGTGCCCACAATCCTTCCATCGAGCCATACGGTCCCTGACGGCTCGCCAAAACGCCCGAACACGCGATCGCGATAGCAGGGCTCGAGGAAGCGGCTGGTGTCGCTGTAGGCCATCGGAAACGAATCGCGGGCCGGCAATAGGACGAGTTGTGGGGCTGCGTCGTCCTCAGCTTGAGAGCACGCTTCGATCTCATCCGCAGCCATGTAGAAATCGCCCACCGTGCCCTCGATCTGCACATGGCGCACCCGAGACCGAAAGCTCATCAACGCAGCGACCAGTTCTTGACGGGCAAAGCCGCCTAACCAATGCGCGATATCCCCAACCGTAACCGGCCCGAATGAGCGCACATAGGACCATACAGCCTGTCGCAGCGCCTCCTGGCCGGAGAGGCTCACTAGATCCACATCGGGAAACCAGGCGCGCAGCGATGTGTAGCTGTAGACGCCGCTTCGCCACCCGCCGCGCGGCTGGGCCCGGACCAGCAGTCCCTGCGCACAGAGCGCCGGGATCAAGCGCGTGCCTAACCGGCTGTAGCCCAATTCGGGCAGTTCCGGATCATGATAAACACGCGCATTCAGGTCGGGCAGAAAGCTCGCCAACTCGTCAACCGTGGACGGGCCGCGCGCGCTGAGCACCTCCAGAATTCGCTGAGTCAGCTGAGCGCGTCGGTGAGCTAGCCCGGCCCCGTCACCGGCGCTCTCATCCAGGAGCAAGGCATACACATCCTCCAGCGTCTCCTCAATCAGAGCCGCTGCGGTTTGATGATAGATGGGCAGTTGCTCGGCAGGCATGAGGCAGAGCTGAGAATGAAAACAGGGTGCACGCGCGAGCGTACGTGCACGATAGAGCGCCGTGTCGAGTTGATCGCGCTGAAAGTCCTTGACCCGCGCCCAAAGTGAGATGTAAGGCGTCACCGGCGGAGCGGCGCGGATCGGCCCAATGTCCCGCGCGGCGGCAACGACATCCCCTGCCAGCGTTCCCGAGGTCAGATGCTGTTTGGCAAAGACGTAGCGGTTAACACGACGAGCAGATAGACGTAACGGCATGATGAGGCGCGCATCAGCTGCGCATCCGTCGAGACCTCCTGCTTGAAGTTCGTGGCTGAAAGCAAGTCCACTGGCACAACCATTATAGCACAGATGTCTCTCAGGCGTGTTCTACCCAGTTGGCAGTGACCGGGTAAAGTGAAACTGCATGCGCCCCTTGTCGTCGCTTACATAGTGCCCGTAGATCATCTCTGGTGCTGTGGCGCTCTTGCCCATCTGGTCTAGAACATGTGGGATCAAGAGCGGCAAATCCTCGACCATCTGGTCATAGGGGAGTTGCGCAAGCGGATACCAAGCCAGGTCACCTTCATCGCCACCTTGCACTTTTTTGCAGGGGGCCTGTCCCACGAACACGAAAAAGATCACGCCGGCATGGACCCCGCGCCCGGCCACGTGCACGACGGCCCTCAGGTTCAGTTCGTCCACCTCCAGGCCCGATTCCTCACGGATCTCGCGCCGGGCCCCGGAGAGCGGATCTTCATCTGGTTCGATGTGCCCCCCGATCCCGTTGAGCTTGT
>JAFGLK010000347.1 GCA_016928125.1 Anaerolineae bacterium | reverse complement strand
TTTGGGCCTGAGCGGATCGCGGTGGGCATCGATGCGCGCGCCGGGCTAGTGGCGGTGCGTGGCTGGCGCGATGTGTCGACGGTGCGCGCCACGGACCTGGCCCTTCAGATGCGCGCCTTGGGGATCCAACGGGTCGTCTATACCGACATCGCTCGCGATGGCATGCTTAACGGCCTCAACGTTGAGGCGACCTCCGCCCTGGCCCAAGCCACAAAGCTCCGCGTCATCGCCTCGGGTGGGGTGGCCTCGTTAGAGGATCTCCGCGCACTGAAACCGCACGAGCCGGATGGAGTGGATGGTGTGATCATCGGCATGGCGCTCTATCGTGGGACCATAGCCCTCGCCGAGGCGCTTCAGGTTGCCAAGGGAGAGGCGTAATATGCTGGCCAAGCGAATCATCCCATGTCTCGACGTGAAGAACGGGCGTGTGGTCAAGGGGGTGAATTTCGTCCAGTTGCGCGACGCTGGCGACCCGGTGGAGCAGGCCGCAGTCTACAGTCGCGAGCGCGCTGATGAACTCGTCTTTCTGGACATCACGGCGACCCACGAGCAGCGTGACATCGTCACGAGTATGGTGCGCCGCGTGGCCGATTCGATCAACATCCCCTTCACCGTGGGCGGCGGGCTGCGCACGGTGGACGATCTACGCGCGATCTTGGTGGCCGGCGCCGACAAGACCTCGATCAACAGCTCGGCTGTGCGTACGCCCGAGCTGATCACCGAAGGCGCCAAACGCTTTGGCTCGCAATGCATCGTGGTGGCGATCGACGTCAAGCGCGAGGCAGCCGGAGGATGGCAAGTTTACGTCAGCGGGGGACGCATCCCCACAGGGCTGGAGGCCATCGCTTGGGCCAGGGAGGTCGAGGATCGTGGCGCTGGCGAGATCTTGCTGACCAGCATGGATCGCGACGGGACCCAGGATGGCTATGATCTGGAGATCACCCGCGCCGTCTCAGACGCGGTCTCGATTCCGGTCATCGCTTCAGGGGGCGCGGGCTCCTTGGAGCACTTTTATCAAGCGCTTACGCAGGGCGGCGCCAGCGCCACGCTGGCTGCTTCTCTTTTCCATTTCCGCACGCTCAGCGTGGGACAGATCAAGGCTTATCTGGCCGAGCGAGGTCTGCCGGTGCGCCTGTGACTGGGTACGAGCTCGCGGCCGGTGAGCCAGGAGGGGACGACATGACTGATTCCACCATTGACCAGACCGTGGCAGGGGCTGTCGGTGCCCAACTCGAGATCGACAGTCTGACCGTTCTTCCTGGTGAACGGACTCTCTTGCGCGAGCTCGCCAAACGAGTAGCCGAGCTCGCCGGGCGGCCGATCGAGGAGGAGAAAAAGGCCCTCTGGGCTGCGCACAACGACCTTAGCTCTGTGCGGCCTCTCATCTTTATCGATCCCGAGAACGGCTGGAACGAGATCATCACGCCAGATCAGCTGCGCTGCGGTCATCCCTTGTTGCGATTGTGGGAGATGACCCTGCGCAAGGAGATCTACTGGGCCGAAGGGATGCGCGATGATCGGGTCATCGAATCCTATTTCAACGTGCCCTACGTCTACCAGGATACGGGTTGGGGGCTGGCCGAGACCCAGATCAGGCCCCAGGAAGCGGGCGGATCTTATGTCTGGGATGCACCCATCAAGGACTATGCGCGCGACATGCCCGGCCTACGCTATCCAGAGATCATCATCGACGATCGTCGGACACAGCGCGCGCTGGAGGTCGCCCAGGACCTCTTGGGCGACATCTTGCAGGTGCGCCTCAAAGGAGTCTGGTGGTGGTCCCTGGGCATGACCTGGGATTTCATCCGATTGCGCGGCCTCGAGAACCTCATGCTCGACATGTACGACCACCCCGAAGGCGTGCATGCCCTGATGGCGTTCTTGCGAGATGGCATGCTGCACAAGCTCGACTTTCTTGAGGAACAGGGCCTGCTCTATCTGAACACTGAGGGGAGCTATGTGGGCTCGGGTGGGTTCGGCTGGACGACGCAGTTGCCCCAGCCCGACCACGACCCCGGGCATGTGCGCACCATCGATATGTGGGGATTTGCCGAGAGCCAGGAGACGGTGGGCGTGGGCCCAGAGATGTTTGCAGAGTTCATTTTTCCCTACCAGAGACCGCTCCTGGAGCGCTTTGGTTTGAATTGCTATGGTTGCTGCGAGCCCGTGGACAGTCGCTGGCACATCATCCGCGAGATCCCACGATTGCGCCGTGTCTCCGCCTCACCTTGGGCAGACATCGAGACGCTCAGCGAGTGGTTGGGCGGGGACTATATCTTATCGATCAAGCCCTCCCCTACGCCGCTGGCGCAGCCGGTCATGAATGAGGAGGCAGTGCGCCAAGAGCTCCGTCGCGACCTGCGCACCACGCGCGACAATGTGGTCGAGCTGATCATGAAGGACAACCACACGCTGGGGGGCAACCCCCGCAACGCGACGCGCTGGGTCGAGATCGCGCGCGAGGAGATCGCGCGCGAGCAGATCGCGGCTCTGTGATGGATGTGCAGCTGAGGATCAGTGTCTGATGTCGGACGGGCGCATCCCTATGGAGAGCCTGGAGGCCATCCTGTTCGATCTGGATGGCACCCTGGTGGAGACGGACAACCGCTGGGCGGCCGCGCTGGCGAGCAAGCTTGCACCTCTGAGACGCCTCAGCCCCCATGTGGATCCGCAGACGCTCGCGCGTTGGGTCGTCATGGCCATCGAAACGCCCTCGAACTATGTCATCGCATGGATCGAGCGTTTGGGCCTGGGGCATCTCCTGGCGGGGTTGGCCGATCGCGTTCGCCGATCCAAGGGGCTGGCGACTCGGGCCAAGTCTGAGACGGTGCCGGGCACGCTGGAGCTACTCAACGCCTTGATGGGGCGCTATCGGCTGGCTGTTGTGACCACCCGCGCTCGTCCCGAGGCTACAAGCTTTCTTGCGCAGCTCGGCCTGGAGCGCTTTTTCGCCGTGATCATCACTCGAAACGACGTGCTGCGCATGAAGCCCCATCCAGAGCCGGTGCTCAAGGCGGCCCAACGCCTCGGGGTTCCTCCGAACAAGTGTCTCATGGTGGGCGATACGACCATGGACATCCGTGCCGGGCGCCGCGCCGGGGCCTATGCGCTGGGCGTGCTCTCTGGCTTTGGCGAGCGCAGAGAGCTGGAACGCGCCGGCGCGCATCGTGTGCTCGACTCTGCCGCTCAACTGCTGGAGGAGCTCTGAGGCCCTCATGAGGCGGAGCCTGTGATGTCCGGCCAGCCCCATCATGGCGAACGCTGGCGTGTCCCCTCACACAAGCGCTCGTCCGGCGGACGAGCGCTTGTCATATATGTAGCATTTGGGCGCGGTCTTCAGTCTCCGACCACGACGGCCTGCTCCTCTTCCTCGCCGATCTCGATGGGCCACAATTTGCCGGGTCCGTCGATCAAGTCTATGTAGAGCACGCCATTCAGATGGTCAAGTTCGTGCTGGAACGCCTGAGCCAGCAAATCGCTGCCCCGATAGCGCACCGTCTTCCCATCCACATCCTGTCCCTTGATCATAACCTCGGGGGCGCGTTTCACCAGCCCACGGTAGCCCGGCACCGAGAGACAGCCTTCCTCCATCTCTTCTTCGCCGCGCATCCTGATGATCTCGGGATTGACGAGCACGTATCGGCGCGCCGGCTCGAGCTCCCGTCCCTCTTCGTCGTACTCGGCAGGCATCTCGACGACGAAGACGCGCTGCAGCACGCCGATCTGCGGCGCAGCCAGCCCCAATCCATAGGCGCTCTGCATCGTGTCGAACATGTCCTCCACCAAGGCGGCCAGATTGTCCCCAAAACGCTTGACTTTTTTGGAGCGCTGACGCAAGAGCGGGTTCTCCGCGGTCAAGATAGGTCTCGCAGCCATATCACGCCTCGCATGTCCTGATACTTGAGTCGATTACTCATCTATTATAGGCGAGGGATCGGAGCTTGTCAAAACGCTTGCCTCGGGCCTCGGGACCTCGGGCAGAGGCCCGAATCTTTGACCAGCCCGGTCGAAAATCCATAGGGCACAGGCCCAGCTCCCGCTGCTTGAACTGCTCGAGTGCGATGACTATACTGCGATGGAAAGCAGGGGCGATGGAGGGAGAGCGGGCCATGCACGAGACCAGCAACTACTTGGCTTTCGATCTCGGGGCGTCGGGGGGGCGGGCGATCGTTGGTGCGTTCGATGGCGACACGCTTAACCTGGCCACTACTCATCGTTTTCCCAATGGGCCCGTTCAGGTCTTCCAGCGGCTCTACTGGGACGTGTTGCGCCTCTACGACGAGCTCAAGTGCGGTCTATCGGCCTATCGGCATCAGTATGGCGCAGAGTTGGACGGCATTGGGGTGGATACGTGGGGCGTCGATTTCGCCCTCTTGGGCCGCCATGACGAGTTACTGAGCAACCCACGCCACTATCGCGACGCGCGCACCGAGGGGATGCTACAGGCCGCCTTTGAGCGGGTGCCCCGCGCCGAGATCTTTGAAGGCACGGGCATCCAGTTCATGGAGATCAACACCTTGTATCAGCTCCTCTCCATGAAGCTGAGTGGAGACCCCTTGCTTGAGCAGGCTGAGACGCTCCTGATGATGCCCGATCTGTTCAACTACTGGCTCACAGGCGTCAAGGCGTGCGAATTCTCCGACGCCACAACCAGCCAGCTCTATGATCCGCGCCAGTGCGCCTGGGCGCGGCCCTTGATGGAGCGCCTGGGCCTGCCCACGCGCATGCTGCAGGAGATCGTCCAGCCCGGCACGATCCTGGGGCCGTTGCACGCCTCTCTCGCCGAGGATTGTCATCTCGTCGATGTGCCGGTCATCGCCCCCGCCTGTCACGACACGGGCTCGGCGGTGGCAGCGGTGCCGGCCCTCGGGGAAAGTCATGCCTACATCAGCTCTGGCACCTGGTCGCTGATGGGCGTCGAGAGTCCAACGCCTGTGATCAGCCAGGAGAGCTTGGACTATAACTTTACCAACGAGGGGGGCGTGCTGGGTACGTTCCGGCTTCTCAAGAACATCATGGGCCTATGGCTGCTCCAAGAGTGTCGCCGCACGTGGGAGACCGAGGGCGACGCGCTCTCCTGGGACGGGATCACGGCCCTGGCCCAAGCTGCGCCTCCCTTTGGCCCTTTGATCGAGCCCGACAGCCACGATTTCCTGCGGCCCGGCGATATGCCGGCCCGCGTCCGCGACTTTTGCGTGCGAACGGGGCAAACGGCGCCTGAGACGAAGGGCGAGATCCTGCGTTGTGTCATGGAGAGCCTGGCGCTCAAGTATCGCTGGGTACTGGAGAAACTGGAGCTCATGCAGGGGAAACGGCTGGCGACGGTCCACATCGTAGGCGGGGGCTGCCAGAACAGATTGCTTTGCCAGTTCGCCGCCGACGCGACGCAACGCCCCGTTGTGGCCGGGCCTGTCGAGGCGACGGCCACTGGCAATGTACTGATGCAAATGCTGGCCCGAGGGCGCATCGCCTCGCTGGCGGAGGGCCGAGGGATCGTCCGTCGCTCGTTCGAACTGGAGCGCTATGAGCCGCGCTCGGCGGCCGCGTGGGATGAGGCCTATGCCCGCTTCTTGGGCATCAGGGAGCAGGTGCCGGAGGTCTAGGCGCTAGGGAGATGGCCAAACCGGTTCTGATCAACAATGCACGGCTCTGTGCAGCAAGCGGGGTCCATGCCAAGGGCTGGCTTCTGACCCGAGGGAGCGTCATCGAGGATCTCGGATGGGACCGCGAGCCCCCAGAGGTTGAAGCCGAGGGCATCGACGCGGGCGGGGCGCTTCTGGCGCCGGGCATGATCGATCTTCACGTCCATGGCGCCCTTGGGTATGACACCATGGATGCCACACCGGAGGCGGTGCAGACGCTGGCGCGCTTTGCCGCGCAGCACGGCGTCACGGCCTTCCTGGCGACCACCATGACCGAGACAGCCGAGGCCATCGTCGCGGCCCTCGACAACGTGGCCCACGTGATGGCCGCTGGCACCGCCGGAGCTGAGCTGCTGGGCGCCCACGTCGAGGGGCCATATCTGGATGTGGCCAGACGCGGCTGTCAGGATCCTGATCTGATCCGTTGCGCCGACCGCGACGAATACGAGCGCTTTCTGGCCACTGGCGTCGTGCGGCTTCTCACCCTGGCGCCCGAATACCCCGAGAATCACGCCTTGATCCGCCGCGCCCGTGAGGCGGGCATCGCGGTGGCTGCAGGGCATACGCGGGCCAGCTACGAGCAGATGCGCTACGCCGTGGATCTCGGCGTGAGCCAGGTGACCCATCTCTTCAATGGCATGGAGCCCATGCACCATCGGCGGCCCGGGGCCGTGGGCGCAGCCCTGACGCTCGCGGGACTGCGTTGTCAGCTCATCGCGGACAACATCCATGTGCACCCGGCAATGCTCGCGCTGGCGCTGCGCTGCAAAGGCGCGAACGGCATCATCCTGGTGACCGATGCCATGGGCGGCACAGGCATGCCCGATGGGGAGTATCACCTGGGAGGGCTGGCCGTCACCGTGCGGGACGGGGTGGCGCGCGTCGCTGACGGCAGTTTGGCCGGCAGCACTCTGACTCTCGAGCGCGCTGTGCGCAACATAACGCAAGCCGCCGGCCTGGAATTCCCTGAGGCCCTCATCATGGCCACCCAGACGCCGGCCCGCGCGCTCGGATTGGCGCATCGCAAGGGCGCGCTCGCCTTGGGAATGGATGCCGACCTCATCCTCCTCGACGAGGACGCGAACGTGCGCTTGACGATGGTTGGCGGAGAGATCGTATATCAGGGTTGAGGCGAGCTGCTCTCCGCCTCTCAGTGCCGTTGTTGCGGCAGCCGGCGCTGAACTTGAGGCACCAACCACGTCAGCAGTGCGTCGCTGCTGCGCGTCTGCATCAACACGCGTCCCGGCCCCGTCAGATCCACTACCAGGCCCTCGCCGCTGAAGAGCGTCGATTTGAGCCCCCCGATCGCCCGCACGGTGAATCCCATGCCCTCATCGAAAGCCACCAGATGGCCCGTATCCACGGTGTATCCTTCGTTGGCACCGAGTTCAAGTTCGTGGATCGCACCATAGCTCGAAAGGATCAACTGGCCCTGGCCGCTGCAACGCAGCAAAAAGAGCCCCTCGCTGGCGAAGAAAGTTTTCGGGCCGCCCCAGGCGGTGTCCACCTCCACCCCCAGCGACGAAGCCACGAACGATCCCGACTGCACCAGCAAGGGCCTTGCGGCGCGTTGCTCCAGGGCGATCATATCGCCGGGCAGGGCTGGGGCCAAAGTGATGACTCCGCCTTGCGCCGGCGCTTGATACTCGTTGACGAAAAAGCTCTCGCCGCCCAGCAACGATCGTTTGAGGGAGGCCAGGATCCCGCCGGCGGCTCTGGTCTCCAATTGTACGCCCTCTGACATGCTGACCATAGAGCCTGCCTCGACGCGAATGCCTTCTTGGCCTTCCAGGCGTACGACGGCCATCGAATAGGCTGGGCGATACATGATCTCGGTTTGCATGGCTGTCTCCTGTTTCTGTGAGTGCTTCTGGGCAGGGCGCAGCGATCGCGGCCACTGTACGCGATCACACCATACTACGTAGCACAGGGGCGAGGCGTTGCGCGATGGTCACCATGCCATGCGGATCGGGATGCACACGATCCACCGTCAAGCCTCGATCGTCGCCCAGGACCTGTAGGCCGTCCAGCAGTGCCAGATGGGAATCGGTACGCTGTCTCTCCGCGACTACCTCGTGGATAGCCTGGCGGTAAACCTGCGGTGGGTCACCAAAGCGATTGGGCACGGCGGGCGGGCCATCCTGGCCGCGCCAGAGGGGCGATATGCACAGGATGGGTTTGCAGGGATGGGCCTCGCGGACGATCCCCAGAAAACGCGCATAGCGCTGCCGGTAGTCTTGCGCCGACTCGACTTGCCCGCCGTAGGTGTTCGTCCCGATGGCAATGCTGAGCACATCCCAATCCTCACGCGAGGCGAGATACTCGGCCACAACCGCGTCGCCCCAAGCGGAGCCTCCAAAGCCCATGTTGAAAGCATCCCAGCCGAGGGCATCTGCCACCAGGTTCACATAGGTAAAGCCGGGGTGCAGCGCGTGGGCGCCTTGGGTGATCGAGTCGCCATGCGCCAGCCAACGCAGCGAGCGCCCCTGGGGGACCGTCAGCCCTGCGTCATCGGAAAGATAGAGCGCCTTGACGGTCGTGAGGGCACCATAGGGAAGGAGAATGCGCCAGGGCTCGTCCAAAATGCCCTCGAACTCGTCCTCTCGCTCCAGCAACACCGTCGTGCCGTGGTAACGGGGCGTCGCCAGCCCCACCAGACTGACGTGCCGCCTGCCGTGATAGAGCGCCAGAGACGCGCACGAAGCGATCTGCTGCTCTGTGGCTAACTCCAGTGCGATGGTGCGCGTGCGGGCGTAGAAGCGAATCTCCACTCCCGCCGCCTGC
>JAFGLK010000346.1 GCA_016928125.1 Anaerolineae bacterium | reverse complement strand
TCTGACAATATGCAGACCAAAGATGCGTGCGAGGATCAGGGCGCTGGGGTCACACGCAGCGGCTCAGGGCGCGCTTCGGTGAGGGTGCGCAAGAGCGCGATCAGGGACGGCTGCCAGGCTTCGTCGAGCGCCTGCCAGACACGCGAGCCGCGGGCACGCATCTGGGGATGGCGCGCCTCCAGCTTGCGCGTCGCCTCGGATGTGAGCGGCAGCGGCAGGGCCAGGGCGATCTGCCCGGCCTCGCGGCGGATGCTCTCGACGCCAGCCTCGGCGGCCAGCACCCGCACGCGCAAGAGGTAGAGCAACTGCTCGACCGGATCGGGCAACTCGCCGAACCGGTCGGTCAGCTCGTGCACGAAGGCATCCAGCTCCTCCTCGTCCTCTACACGCGCCAGGCGCCGATAGAGGCGCAAGCGGAGCGAGCTCTCGGGGATGAAATCGTCGGGCAGGTGGGCCGAGAGAGGCAGGTCGAGGCTCGGTCCGTAGCCGAGGGCCAGGGACTGGGCGGCGGTGGAGTGCTGGGCCCGGCGCACGGCCGCGAGGGCGTCTCCGCTGGCCTCTTGCAGCTCTTGCACGGCCCGGCGCAGCAGCCGCATGTAGAGATCGAACCCGATGGCGGCGATGTGGCCGTGCTGTTCGGCGCCGAGAATCTCGCCCGCGCCGCGAATCTCCATGTCGCGCATGGCCACCCGAAAGCCGGCGCCCAACTCCGAGGCCTCCTGGATGGTCTGCAGGCGCTTGCGGGCCACATCGGTGAGCGGGGGCCGGAAGAAGAGATAGGCGTAGGCGCGGTTGACGCCGCGGCCCACGCGCCCGCGCAGCTGGTAGAGCTGAGCCAGGCCAAAGGTGTCGGCCCGGTCGATGATGATGGTGTTCACGTTGGGGATATCGAGGCCACTCTCGATGATGGTGGTGCAGAGCAGCACATCGTGCTCGCCCTGCGCAAAGCCCAGCATCACCTGGGCCAGGTCGCCCTCCGGCATCTGGCCGTGGCCGATGATCACCGAGGCCTCGGGCACCACCCGCCGCAGCATGGCGGCCGTGTTCTCGATATCCTGCACGCGGTTGTGCACAAAGTAGACCTGGCCGCCTCGATCGATCTCGCGCAGGATGGCCTTGCGGATCAGGCCCTCGTCCATCTGGGCCACGTAGGTGCGCACGGCCAGCCGATCCTCGGGGGGGGTGTCGATGATGCTCATGTCGCGTACGCCGCTGAGCGACATGTGCAACGTGCGGGGGATGGGCGTCGCCGTGAGTGTCAGGACATCCACCTCGCGCCGCATCTGCTTCAGGTGCTCCTTGTGGCTCACGCCAAAGCGCTGCTCCTCGTCGATGATCACCAGGCCCAGATCTCGAAAGTCCACGTCGCGCGAGAGCAGGCGGTGGGTGCCGATCACGATATCGACCGAGCCGGCCTGCAGCGCGGAGAGGATCTGCGTCTGCTCGGCATCGCTGCGAAAGCGCGAGAGCATCTCGACCACCACGGGAAAGGCGCGCAGCCGCCGTCGAAAGGTGTAAAAGTGCTGTTGGGCCAGCACCGTGGTGGGCACCAGCACGGCCACCTGTTTGCCGTCCATCACGGCCTTGAAGGCGGCGCGCAGGGCCACCTCCGTCTTGCCATAGCCCACATCGCCGCACACCAGCCGGTCCATCGGCTTGGCGAGCTCCATGTCGGCCTTGATCTCGGCCAGGGCACGCAGCTGGTCGTCGGTCTCCTCGTAGGCGAACGAGTTCTCCAGCTCGTGCTGCCACTCGGTGTCGGGGCCAAAGGCGTGGCCGGGGGCCACCTCGCGGGCGGCGTACAGCTCGAGCAGCTCCTCGGCGATATCCCGCACCGCCTTCTCGGCCTTGGCGCGCACCACCATCCACTCGGCGCCGCCCAGGCGGTGCAGATAGGGCTCGCGCTCATCGGCGCCCAGATAGCGGCTCACCCGATCGGCCTGGTGCATGGGCACATAGAGGCGATCGCCCGCGGCATACTCGATCTCGAGGTACTCGCGCTCCAGGGCGTTGATGGTCTTGCGCGTCATACCGTGGTAGCGGCCAATGCCGTAATCCACGTGCACCACATAGTCGCCATCTTGAAGGTCGGCAAAGAGGCTCTCGGGCGCCGAGCGCCGCCGGCGGGCCGGCTTGGCGCGACGCACGCGCACCCAACCAAAGGTCTCGGCGTCGGTGAGCATCACCAACTGCCCGTCGGGATAGGCCCAGCCTTCGGCCAGGATGCCATCCACCAGTTGCAGCGTGCCCGGCTCGGGCTGGCCGAGGATGTCATCGGTCGGCTCGACGTACACCTCTTGCTCGCGCAGCAGGTCAGCCAGGCGCTCGGCCTGGCGCGTCACCAGCACCACGCGCTGGTCGCCATGGCGCAGCTCGGCGATGTCGGACAGAGCCTGGCGCACCTGCCCGCCATAGCGCGGCGCGGCCACAAAAGCGCCCTGGAAGAAGGGGCGCTCTCCCTCGATGCCGTATCCCAGGCTCAGCGCGCGACGACCGGCCAGGCGCTCCTTGAGCTGATCCCAGCCGAAATAGGGCACGGGAAAGCCCTCGGGGAGCTGGCCGTCCTCCACCATCTCGCCACGCAGGTTGAGGGCCTGGTTCTCCAGGCTGACGGCCGCCGATTCCAGGGCCAGCATATCGTCCAGCAGCACCAGCGCGCTGGGCGGAAGGTAGTCGAGCAGCGTGGCTGGCCGCGGATAGAGATAGGGCAGATAGAACTCGATCCCCGGAAAGTAGTTGCCCTCGATCAGGGCCTCGCGCTCCTCGCTCATGCGCTGGCGCGTGGCCGCGTTGCAGCCGCGCAGATCCAGGCGCTCCAGCGCCGCACGGGCGGCCTTGCCCCACTCGGGCAGCGCCTCGCTGGCGGGATAGAGGATCGCCTCGCGCAGCCGCTCCTCCGAGCGCTGGGTGCTGGGATCAAAGCTGCGAATGCTGTCGACCTCGTCGCCAAAGAAATCGAGCCGCACCGGTCGCGCGAGCTGGGGCGGGTAGATGTCCACGATGCTGCCGCGGTGGCTAAAGGTGCCCGGCTCCTCGACCACGACCGCCGGGTCATAACCGGCGCGCACGATCCTTTCGAGCAGGCTGTAGAGCGGCATCACGTCACCCACGGCGACGCGGCGCGTCGCCCGCCGGAAGGCCATCGGCGGCACGCTCTTGGCCATCAGCGCCCAGACCGAGGTGCAGAGCAGCAGGCCCCGGCCGGCGTTGGGGACTGGCGCGTCGCCGAGCGCAGCCAGCGCCACATAGGCGGCCACGCGGGCGCGCACCGTCTCGCCATCCCAGGGTGTGCGATCGTAAAAGATCGTGTCGGGGGCATAGAGGTAGCTGACCGCGTCCGGCTGCTCGGACCAGGCCTGAATCTGCTCGCCGAGCGCGCGTGCACCCTCGGGGCGGCCCGCCACCACCACCACAGGCCCGGGCCAATCGCCCTGCAGCGCGGCCAGCAGATAGGGCCGGGCGGCCTCCAGCAAGTCCAGCGAGGCGCTGGGCAGGTGCGCCCTCTCGTCAGCCGGCCGCGACACGATCTCTCGAGCGCGCTGCAGCAGCCCATGGTAGCGGGCATCGTCTCGGATGAGGGCCAACAAGCCTGTCAGTTTCATGGGGCCATCTCGCGCGAGCCTCGGCCTGCGCGGGCCTGGGCGCCGCCGCGCTTGCCCGGTTGGGAAGCCCTCTGCTCCTCGGACGCCAGGCCCACCTGCGACATCTCGGCCCGGTTATAGTTGTTCATGGCCTCAGCGATGCCCTGCTCCAGCAGGTAACGCACCATCTCGTCGACGCGCTCGTACACCGCCTCGATCAAGGGCCGCTCGCTGGCGCGGAATGGCTCGAGCACATAGTCGACCGGGTCGCCATGCTGTGGCCGGCCGATGCCGATGCGCAGCCGGGGGAAATCCTCGGTGCCCAGCGCCGCGATGATCGATTTCATGCCGTTATGCCCGCCGCTGCTACCGTAGGGCCTGAGGCGCAGGCGTCCCAGGGGCAGGTCCAGATCGTCATAGATCACCAGGATGCGCTCGGGCGGGATCTTGTACCAGTGGCTGAGCGGCCCCACGGCCTCGCCGCTGCTGTTCATGAAGGTCAGCGGCTGGGCCAGGACCACCCCATGGGCGCCGATGTGGCCCTCACCCAGGCGCGCCTTGAGGCGTCGGCGATGCAGCGGGATGCCATGCACCCGCGCCAGATGGTCCACGCACTGAAAGCCGACATTGTGCCGATGGTGCGCGTATTTGGGGCCGGGATTGCCCAGACCCACGATGAGAAACCGACCGGGCGAGGCCGCAGCCCCCGCGCGATCTCTTTTGCTGAGCGCTGTCACGATGCGTTTCACCCAATTCTGGAGCTTGTCCATACGTCGCGCCTGACACCAGCCCACGCGAGGAGGGGCTAATCGTGCCGACTAGCCCCTGACAGAGCCGCTATGGAGCTTGAGAGGGCGCCGCCCGCGAGGGCGTCCTCGCTGGCGGGCCGAGAAGAGCCGCCGCTTGCCCAACGCTTACCGCCGCAAGCTCAGAGCAGGCGCCGCCTGCCTGACGCTTGCCAGAGCACGCTCACAGCAACCGCCGGATGCCAAACACGATGCCCAAGAGCAGGAATACGGCCCCCATGGAGGCGGCCCCGAACATAAAAGCCTGGCCCCAGTTCTCCGGATCCACCGGCAGAGCGTCTCGCTGCCTGGGGCGGCTGAGCGTCGGCGTGGGCGAGGCCAACGTGAGCGCCTGGGTGGGGGCCACAATCTGCAGGGTGGCGGTCGCCCGGGGCGTGTTGGTCGCCTCAGGCGTCGCGGTGATCTCGGGCCCCTCGGGCGTCTCGGTGACTTCGGGCGTGGGCGTGGAGGTGGGCCGCGTGTTGGCCACAGTGATGCCCCGCACAAAGAACG
>JAFGLK010000345.1 GCA_016928125.1 Anaerolineae bacterium | reverse complement strand
TGCTGCCAGACGAGGCCACACGCCTGGTGCATCACTATGGGCTGGACGGCTCGATCTGCGACCTCAACAGCTATCGTCCCAGCGATCTGGTGATCACCGATGCGGTGTACACCCTCGAGGGCAACTTTCCCTCGGAAGGGTCTCCCGTCAAGACGGATCTGATCACCGTGGCCGACAATGTGGTGGCGGCGGATCTGGTGGCGGCGCGCCTCATGGGCGTGGCCTCCGAGGAGCTATTCTACCTGCAAGAGGCCATCGCGCGGGGCCTCGGCCCTGCCAGCCTGGATGAGGTCGCGCTCTTGGGCGATGACCTGGAAGCAACCGCGGCGCAGATGCAGTTCGAGCAAGCCCCCCGCGATCCCGAGCCCCACCGCGGCCCGTTTCATCTTCGCCTCGGCGATATGTGCGTGTCATGCCGCCAGGCCCTGGCGGGTGGACTATTGGCGGTCAGCCACAGAGAGGAGCTGGCGCATCTGCAAGGGATGAGCATCGTGGCCGGTCATCACCAGGAAGCGCCGGCTGTGGGCGACGATCGTGTGCTGATATATGGCAACTGTGCCTATCGCTACCGCCACCTTGGCCACTACGAGCCGGGCTGCCCACCCCTGGCGGGCCAGGTGGCCCGAGGCCTGAGCGCACTGGCTCCCCGGACCATCTGGCCCGCGATGTGTTCCATCGCCTGGCGCGAGGAGCCCATCGAACATGTAATCCCCAAGGTGGCCGGTGCTGGCTATGCCGGCCTGGAGGCCTGGGGGCCGCACGTCGAACGCTACTTCGAGGAGCACGGCGAGATCGCCTCGTTGGCAGAGCTCCTGGACGCGTCTCAGCTCCAAGTGCCCATGCTGAGCGGTTACTTTGACCTGGCCCATGACCTAGAGGCGAGTCTGGAGCGGACCGCCCGCTACGTGCGCTACGCGCAGAGCTTGGGCGCACCGCTCATTCGCGTCTTCACCGGCGGCGGCGATTCGGCTCAGGCCTCGATCGCCACCTGGCGCGCCGTGACGGCTGGGCTCGAGCAGATGTGCGCCCTCGGGCTGGACCGAGAGATTGGATTCGCCCTGGAAACCCACGACGGCCGCCTGCATGACACCACACCCACCACGTTGCGGTTGCTGCGCCAGGTGAATGCTCCCAACCTATGGGTCAATCTGGACATCTTTAACCTCTTTGCGGCCGGCGAGGATCCGCTACGCGCTCTGGAGCGCCTGATGCCCTGGATCCGGATCGTCCATCTGAAGAACGGCGTCCAAGAAGAGGGGCGCTGGCGACATGGTGTCCCGCTGGCTGCCGGGGCCATGGACTATGGCGCATTTCTGGGTGCTCTTGTCGAGCACAATTACGGCGGTTTCGTCTCGATCGAATGGTTCGGCCCGGATCCGGAGGGGGCGGCCGTGAGCGAACTGGCCTACGTGCGCGAAACGCTCGGCGACACGCTCGGCCAGCGCGAAACACTGCGGCTCAGGCAATAGGCCATCCCAAGTGGAGTCGATATACTCACCATAACGATTTTTGACGCGCCTCAAGGCGTATGGTACCATCTCTCAGTTCGAGATCGCCAATATCCCGCGTGGAGGAGCCCTGCATGCCAGAAGTCGGTCGAAATGATCCCTGCCCATGTGGCAGCGGGAAGAAATACAAGAATTGTTGCCTGCGCAAGGATCGCATGGCGCGATCTCGGCAACTGGGTCTGAACCCCGGTGAGGGCTTTATGACCAATGCCCTGTATGAATTCGCCCAGACGCCCCGTTTCGGTGGCGAACTGGTTCAAGCGTTCGAGTTCTTTTGGGGCGGCGTCTATGATCTGGAGGTGCTTCCCCAGGTGGCTCCTGAGGACGTGCAGCGCACGCTCGAGTGGTTTGTGCACGACTATCCGATCGGCAGCGAGCGGCGCCACATCATCGATCTCTATATCGAGAGCCAGGGTGACCGATATGTCTCAGAGGCCCGAGAGATCCTGGAGGCCTGGGCACAGTCGACGATGGGTCTATTCCGCGTACTGGAGTTGACCGGTGCGGAGCAGCTTCGCGTCTATGACCCCTTGCGAGAGCAAGATCTCGAGATCGTGGATCGCTCTTTGGCGCACAACGCCCGCGCGGGTGACGTGCTCGTTGGGCGGCTTTTCGAGCTCGATGGGGTCAGGCGACTGTCGCTTATGACGCTCGTTCTACCTGAGGAGTTCGAGGCCCCCATGGGCGGCTATGTCAGGAACGCCCGTCGTCTCTACGAGGATGAGCATCCCGGAACGAGCGGCTGGGATACATTTCTGCGTGAGAATGGCCATCTCTTCAACGCCTTTTTGCTTTCGCCACAAGTTGAGAACCTGCGATCGCTGATTGGACCTGGCACGCGCTTTCACGATCCTGCCGACACACGCGATCAGATGCGCGACTTTACGCTCAGGCGGCGTCGTGAGCGGCAGCGCGAGATGGCCGAGGCTGAACAGGAGATCCCGCAGACCCATCGCACCGCCTCGGGGTTGATCCTGCCCGGCTCGGCGCCCGAGAGAGAAGCGCCAGGCCAGGAGGAGCCGGAGGAGAGTCCCAGGCCGCGCATCCTGATCCCCGGTCGCGATCTGTAGGGTGATCTTCGAGCGTCCGTCGTCGGCCCCAGGGGTGCGCTGCCTGGGGCCACGCGTTCCCTGAGCACATCGGAGGAGGCAACGGTTGACAAGTCGTCCGATCAAGGCGCTGCTGTTCGACCTGGATGATACTCTCCTCATCAACGATATCGAGGCCTTTCTTCCACACTACTATCGCGCGCTTCTCACCAAGATGAGCGGTGTGTGCCCCCCGACGATCTTCTTGGATGCGCTCAATGCGGGCACGCGCGCCATGTGGCACAACAGCGGGACCAATGCCAGCAATGCAGAGGTCTTTGAGCAAGAGTTCTTCCTGAAGCTGCGCACCGGGGGTGGCGTGCGAGCCTCTCGCGAAGAGATCCTGGCGCTGTTCGACGACTTTTACCAACACGAATTCGAGGCCTTGCGTCAATACACAGCCGTCGATCCGCACGCGCGCGAGGCGGTGCAACTGGCCTTTGACCGCGGCTATCAGGTCGCGGTCATCACACAGCCCATCTTTCCCCGAGCTGCGATTCTGTCCCGGTTGCGTTGGGCAGAGGTGGGAGCTGAAGAGTTCCCCTACCACTTTATCAGCTCCTATGAGGTGCTGAACGCCCGCAAACCCCAACCCCGCTTCTTCCTGAGCGTGCTGGAGCATCTGGGGCGCGCGCCCGAGGAATGTCTGGTGATTGGGGATAGCCAGGCCGATATGTCTGCCGGCGAGCTCGGCATCAAGACCTTCTGGATCGATCGCGGGCGCACGCCAGGGGCTGCCCAGATCGTGAGCGACGCTCGGGGCAACTTGTCCGATCTGATCGATCTTATGCGCACAGGGGGCATCGATGAGTTGTGAGAAGACCTTGTCAGAGGATATGGCGCCTCGACTCGACACGCTCGTGCGACGCGCGCGCGAGGCTTTTGTGCGCGTATATGGGGTAGAGCCGAACCTGATGGTGGCCGCACCGGGGCGCGTCAATCTGATCGGCGAGCATACGGATTACAACGACGGCTTTGTGCTACCGACGGCCATCGATCGGCATGTGGTGGTCGCCGCCAGCCCGCGAGCGGATCGGCAGGTACGTCTCTATGCCCTCGATCTCGAGGGCCAGGCGGAGTTCGGTCTGGATCAGATCGAGCATGCCGGCCAGGGAGCTTGGAGCAACTATGAACGCGGGGTGGCTTGGGCTTTGCAGGGGGCTGGGTATGCGCTCAAGGGTTTGGATGCCGTGCTGACCGGCGATGTGCCCATCGGCGCCGGCCTGAGCTCCTCGGCCGCCGTCGAGGTGGCCACTGCATTTGTCTTCCAGCAGTTGAGTTCGTTGGAGCTTGATGGGGTGCAGCGCGCGCTGCTCTGTCAGAAGGCCGAGAACGAATTTGTGGGCATGCGTTGCGGGATCATGGATCAGTACATCATCTCGTTAGGCAAGAAGGACCATGCCCTGCTGATCGATTGTCGCAGCCTGGACTATGAGCTTGTTCCCGTCCCCCAGGGCGTGAGCCTGATCATCTGCGACACGCGCAAGCAACGCGGCCTTGTGGATTCCGAGTACAACACCCGCCGCCGAGAGTGCGAGCTGGGCGCCGAGATCCTGGGGGTGCGCGCGCTACGGGATATGACCCCCGAGTTGTTCGCGCGACGCCAAGATGAGCTGGAGGCCGTCACACGCATGCGCTGCCGGCACGTCGTCACGGAGAACCAGCGCGTGCTGGATGCGGTTCAGGCGCTGCGCGCGGACGATGTGCCCCGCTTTGGCGCGTTGATGAACGCCTCACACGTGAGCCTGCGCGACGACTATCAGGTGAGCTGCGTCGAACTGGATGCGATGGTAGAGGCCGCCTGGCGCCAGGAGGGCGTCTATGGCGCCCGCATGACCGGCGCCGGCTTCGGGGGCTGCACCGTGAATCTGGTGGCCGAGGGCGTCGCCGAAGCATTCCAAGGGCGCGTGGCCCAGGCCTATGCAGAGGCGACGGGCTTGGTTCCTGAGATCTACATCTGTCGGGCCGAGGAGGGGGTACGTGCTCTGCCCCATTAGCGCTTTGACGCACATGGCCTGAGGATCTGCCATGCCGAGCCCCTCTCTGGGATGGCTGCTCGGCTGCGCCCTCTTCTGGTTGGCTCTCATCGGCATCGGTTACACGTATCTTGGCTATGGGGCTCTGATTGCGGCGCTGGCTCGCCTGTGGCCGCGCCCTGTGCGCAGAGCCGAGATCGCGCCCACGGTGACGGCGCTGATCGCGGCCTACAACGAGGAGGCGTGCATCGCCGCCAAGCTCGACAACACCCTCGCCCTTGATTATCCCCCTGACCAGCTTGCGGTGATCGTCGTGGCGGATGGCTCTACCGATCGTACCTGCGACATAGTGGCGTCCTATCCTAGCCTACAGGTGCGTCTCCTCTATGAGCCGGAACGGCGTGGCAAGGTGGGCGCCCTGCTTCGCGCGCTGCCGTTCATC
>JAFGLK010000344.1 GCA_016928125.1 Anaerolineae bacterium | reverse complement strand
GCCGTGTAGCGGTTGATGGCGCAGGCGCGCAGCGCCTTGCCCGAGAGGGTGAACTCAAAGTAGGCAAAGAGGACAATGAGCACGACCAGGGCCGTGCCCATGATCCACAGACGTTGGCGACTCACCACAGCCCCCAGGATGTTGAGGGGCTCACCGACGGTGAAATCAGGCAAGGCATAGGGCGTGGTGCCCCAGGCGGCCAGCGCCAGGCCCCGGATGGCGATGGACGACCCGATGGTGATCATGATGAGGCTGACCTCGGATGCGCGACGGGCGGGATGAATGGTCACCCGCTGCACCAGTGCGCCGATGGCCATGGCACACAGCACCGCTAGCGCCGCGCTGAGCAGCAGAGGCAGGCCCAGCCCGCTGAACATCACGGCCAGCATGGCCCCCAGCATGACAAACTCGCCCTGGGCCAGGTTGATGACCCCGGTCACATTGTAGATGGTGATCAGGCCCAGGGCGATGAGCACGTAGATGCTGCCCGTGCTGATGCCCGAAGCGATGAATTGCAGGTAATCGCTTAGAGCGTATGCGGGCATAACCTACGCCTTACCACTCTTCAGGCGGGTAGTAGACCCAGTCGCCGCCGGTGATGCGCGCCATCACCACGTCGTCAGGGCTCAGGCCCACGTGATCCTGAGCGGACAGGTTAAAGATGCCTCCCGTGCCCGCAAAGCCCTGAATGCCCTCAATGGTGTCGCGCAACTGGGTGCGCTGCTCCTTGAGGGTCAGGCCGTTCTCAAGCTGCTCCAGGCCCTTGATGACCAGATTGAGGGCGTCCCATGAATGGCCGGCAAAGGTGCTGACGGGCTCCTCCGAGTTGGCCTCAAAGTCGCTGACGAACTTTTTCAGGACGGCCTTCTGAGGATCGCTGTCTGGCAGGGCGTCCGCCGCCACCAGCTTGCCCATGGGGAAGAGCACCCCTTCGGCGCTGTCCCCAGCCAAGGAGATGAACGGCTTCATGCCGATGCCGTGGTTGTGGATGATGGGAATGTCAAAGGCCATCTCGCGGAACTGCATGTTGATCACCGCGGCCGCTGGCGGGATGGCAGTCACCACGAGCGCCTGGGCGTCGCTGGCCTTGAGCTTGGTGAGTTGGGCGGTCATGTCCTTGTCGGCGGCGGCAAAGGTCTCCTCCAGAACGATCTCCACCCCTGCCTCGGCAGCGGCCGCTCGGACGCCTTCGGCGCCATCCTCGCCATAGGCGTCGTCCACGTAAAAGTTGGCGATCTTGGTAAGGCCCTTTTCCGCGCAGTACCGCACCTGCCAAGGCGCGGTGTGCTCATTGCTCTGGGCCGTCTTGAAAATCCACTTGCGCTCGGCCACCGGCTTGACGATGGCGCTGCTGGAGGCCATGGAGATCATGGGCACCTCCGCCTCCATCATCACGGGCACAAGAGCCATGCTGGTGCCGCTGGCCGTGGTGCCTACGATGGCCACCACGCCCTCATCGTCGATGAGTTTCTTGGCCACGGTGATGGTGACGTCAGGCTTGCTCTCCGAGTCCATGATAATGATCTGGACCGGATGCATGACCCCGTCGGGGCCCTTGATGCCGCCCTGGGCGTCAAGCTCCTTCTGCACCATGGCGGCAGCATCCCGCTCTGGCACGCCCAGGAAGGCCGCACCGCCGGTGATGGCGCCAATCCAACCGATCTTGTAGGTCGTGGGGCTCTTGGTCTTGGCTCCGCACCCAACAGAGCTGACCACGAGAGCGAGGGCGACGAGAATGAGGAATAGGCTGCTGATGACGCGACGACTCATGTTGCTCCTTTCGCGCGACCGTCCGTGTGCCCGCATATCCATGGCGAGTCGAGTCAGCCACCTGCACGATCGACACGGATCATGCTCACAAGGACAGCGCCGGTTCAGTTGATCTTCTTACTCCACCTCTGGGCGTGGATGCAGCCTGAATCCAGTGCGGGGGCTCCTATCGCAAGGCCCCCCTCCCGTCAAGAGGGACCCCCAGCAGCCTATGCCCATTGCACCGAGACCACATCCAGCATGCTAAAGAACACCACAAGAGGCGCGGGGTTGTGAGGATGGCCCCGGCATCTCTTGTGCCGGGGATCATAACACCGTCGGGCGGGGCTGTCAAGTCAGGCTGGACAGCGTCAAACAATATATCAGTGAGCTGAAGCAAGTATCATAGAGACGCTACAATGGAGAAAAATGATAAAAAATGCGGATGGGCCACCGTATCTCTGCTGGTAGTCCTCGCCTTTGAGCCGCAGCTCATCTCGGCGATCAGTCCGCAGCCGCCCAAGGAAGGGCGCTGCTCGCTTTTGACCTGCCTCTCGGCAGCCGCTACAATGGGCGCCAATACCGACCCAGAACAGAAACGGGGGCTGCCAGTGGAGAGGATGCCAGAGAGCCAGGAAGCGCCGTCGACGGGGCGTTGGGGCCTGCGGGAGGTGCTCTATGCGGGCCTGGCCTCGCTAGGGCTGATGCTCAGCGCCGGCCTGGCGCTTCTGATCGTGCTGGGCGCGTGGCAGATGCTGGGCGCGTCGGCGCCACCCATGGAGTTGAGCGCCCTGGCCATCCTGGCGCTGGAGCTCCTCATGATCCCCCCGGCCTGGTTCTGGGGGCCGCGCAAGTACGGGGGCGGCTGGGCCGCCCTGGGATTCCGCGGATTCCAGGCGCTGAGATCGGTGGGGCCTATCCTGGCAACCTTTGTGGTCATGCTGGGGGTCAACGCAGGCTGGGACGCCGTGCGCCAGCGCCTGGGTTGGGCCGGCCAGCCAGATATCCTGCCGCTGTTCGGCGGCGGGCTCGCAGGGCTGGCCGTCGCCCTGCTGGTGGGGGGCGTGGCCGCGCCCGTGGCCGAGGAAGTGTTCTTCCGTGGCTTTGTGTACGACGCCATGCGGCGGCGGTGGGGCGTGTTGCCGGGCATCGTGGTTTCGGGGGCCGTTTTCGCTCTGGTGCACGTCATCCCGGGGGTGCTGCCGCCCATCTTTGTGCTGGGCATGGGCTTTGCCTACATCTATGAGAAGACCGACTCGCTCTGGCCGCCCATCATCCTGCACGGCGCCATCAACAGCCTGGCCTTTGTGCTGGCCTATGTGCAAGAGCTCTATCCCAACCTGGGCGCGGGGTTCTGAGCGACGACCCGTGCGATGATTCGTACGGACACGCTATGAGACGAGCCGCCGGTCGTTCCGGCGGCTCGCTCTCTATTCTGGCGTGTTCGCGGCGAGCTGGCCCAGCTCAGTCCGCCGCGCCGATCTCCAGGGCCGCGCCCGCCGAGCGCCCAAACACGTCGGGCGTGTACATCTCATAGGCGGTGGCCGGCAGCACCTGGAAGCGGCCCGGTGTGGTGCAACGCAGATCGTAGCTATACTCGTAGGTGCCGCGCGGCAGATGCGAGGTGAACAGAGCCACCTTGTCGTCGCGCAGCTCGGTGTGGCTGGGCCAGTAGCGATACCAATCCCAGTAGGGCGGGATCGCCTGCCCCTCCTCGGCGGAGCGCTCCAGATCGGGTCGCGACGCCCCGGAGCGGGTGGTCGCCAGGCTTGGATCGATCGCCTCGGTCCCCGCGGGCAGCGGATCCTCCACCACCAGATAGTAGAGGTCGTGCGGCGCGATCAGTGTGAGCTTGACCGTGACGATATCGTTCTCGCGCACCTCGCTCAGCGGCCTCTGGGGATCGTCGGCCAGCGTATACTCGCGCTGCACGATGATGCCCCGGTTCAGCGCGGTCACCTGCTCGGCGGGCAAAAAGTAGCGCAGAAAGGCGCTGTAGTAGAGCTCGCCCTGCGGCTGGCTGCGCTCGATGATCACATAGTTGTCATCCTCGACGCGGAGCGCCCCCATCGGGACCAGCGCCTCGACTACCTCCTCCAGGTTCGCGGCCGTGACCTGGCCCTGGGCCTCGGTCTCGCCGTTGATGGTCAGAGCATAGTCGTACTCGCCGGCCAGTTCGCCCGTGGAGACCATGAAATCGGTCAGCGCCAGGATGGCCCAGACGTTCTCTTGGGTGGTCTCCCAGCGACCGCTGCGACGCGCCAGCATGAGCCAGCGCACCACGTTGGGCAGCACCCCATCGCTCGCCTCGGGCTGCACGCGCAGCAGCGCACGCAGGACGATGGCCGTGGTGCGGGTGTCGGTGTTCATGGCCCAGGGGCTGCGCTCGGCCTCCTCCCAATGCATGCCCGTGGCGCTCAGCAAGGCGGCGTCCATCAGCTCGTTGGCCAGCGCCTGGGGCCGGCTGGTCTCGTCTGGATCCAGAAGCCGCAACGCCATGGCCAGGTAGGCCTTGGCATACAGCGACAGAGACCCCCCGTCGTCGTAGAGCGCCACGCTGCGCCCCAGGTCCCCACGCCCGGCCTCGGCCAGGGCATAGAGCACCGATGCACGCCGATCGCGATAGGCCCGGGTATCCTCCATGTCGAGATCGAGCCACTCGTAGAGGTACGAGAGGCCGCGGTCGAGCACATTGCCATCCACGGCAAAACCGGCGGCCTTGGCCTGGCTCAACCCCAGAACCACATAGGCGGTCAGCTCGGGCGAGCTCTCCTGGCCAGCCCACCAGCCCCAGCCGCCATCGAGGTTCTGCAGGGCGTAGATGCGCTGCATGCTGAGGCCGATCTGCTGAGGCAGCGCCGCCTGCCACTCGGGGCGCTCGAGGCCCAGCTTCTGCAGGGCGCGATACACCGCCAGGTTGGGCAGGAAGCGGCTCACGGCCTGCTCGATGCAGTCGTAGGGATAGGCGCGCAGGTAGCGCAGACCCTCACGCATGCTGGCCGCCAGCGACGGCTCCAGGTTCACAGTCAACTCGCCCATGCTTGGGTCCACATCCTGAGGCAGGCGCACCACCTCGATGACGCGGTCCTCGACCTGACCGGCCGTGCCCACCACCTCAGGATAGCTGGGGTGATAGACCGGCAGACGCAGGATCACCGCGTCCTGCAGGCCGGCAGCGGCGGCGCTGAAGGTCAGCTCGGCCTCGTCCGCGGCCATCACCTGCGTCGGCCAGCTCACCGTGCCGCGGCCGCCGGCGGGCACCGCGATCTCGAACGGCTCGCCCCGCTCCAGCTCCACGCCGTTGGCGGTCAGCGAGACCTGCACGTCGAGCGCGCGCGAGGTGTTGTTGTGCACGATGGCGCCCAACACGGGCTGGTCGCCAATGACCATGAAGCGCGGCGTGACCGGTCGGATCAGCAGGTCGAGGGTGGTGACCACATCGGCACGCGCCCTGCCGACCTGGGTGTCGGCCGTGACGGCCTGGGCCGTCATGCGCCAGGTGGTGAGGCTGTCAGGCAGATCGACCGTGACGCTGGCCTCCCCGCTCTCGTCGGTGACCACGCTCGGCGCCCAGAAGGCGGTATCCGGGAAGTACTCCCGGGCGCCCTCCGGCCCGCCTCCGCCGCCGCCCTTGCCGCCTTCCACCGTCTCCAGGCTCACGCGATCCACCGACATGGCCAGGGTCGCGGCCGTGATGACGCCCAGAGGACGCTCACGGTAGAACGCCTCGACGATGTCCGGCGCCTCGCCGCCCACCAGCGTCTCGACCGCCAGATCCACCAACTGCAGCGAGATCTCGGCGACGACGCCTCGTCCGCGATAGTCGCGCGCCTGGATGTCAAACGTGGCCTGGTCGCGGGGCGCGTAAGGCCCGTCGCGATCAGGCGTGATCGTCACCTGCAGTTCGTGCCGCTCGGTGGAGACGGGGATCTGCACATAGCCGACCTTGACAGCGGGCAGGGCACCATCGGGCGCCATGCCCCGGATCAGCACCACGGAGAGATAGACGTTGGGGGCATACTCGGGCAGGATCGGCAGTTGGAGCTGGCTGCTGTTGCTTTCGATCTCGAGCAGACGATGCTCCAGGATGCCGCCGCGCTCGACGGTCATCAGGGCCAGGGTCGCCTCCTGGAAGGGCGAGGGGATCAGGATCTGGGCGATGTCGCCGGGCTGATAGCTTTTTTGGTCCGCCACCAACTCGATGCGATCATTGTCCTCCTGCCCCCAGTTGATATAGGCCTCGCCGCTGATCCAGAGGTAGAGGGCGCTGCGCACCTCGTTCTCGTAGCGGTCCAACGTGGAGGCCAGCACTTTGTAGGTGCCACCCTCGCTCGGGGTGAAGCGGGCCAGCGCCACGCCGCGATCATCAGTGCGCACCGTGCGCGTGGCGACGGCGGTGTCGCGCACCTTGTTGGTCCAGTAGTAGGCCCCGTTGTCGGCCCGCTCTCTGACGCTGTACCACTCGTGCTTGTAGAACACCACCTCGGCGGTCTGCTGTGTGCGGGTGATGCCTTGGGTATCCACACTGATGACCCGCACGGTCTGCTCCTGGCCCGCTGTGCCCACATAACGAGTGGCGCCCAGGCCGATGTAGAGCTCGCCCTTGTGCACAATGGCGCCCGCCCGGGCGGTCACCTCCTGATTGTCGAGGTCCACCACAGAGGCCTCGACGGTGTAGACCTGGCTCAAACGGCGGTCGGCGAGGTCGGCCGGCACCTCGAAGGTGAGGCGGCCTTGGGCGTCGGTGGTGCCGCGCCCCTCGGTGATAAACTCGTCAAAGTCAGTTGGCCTTCCGGGCTCCTCTGGGTCATCGCTAAAGCTGTAGTAGCCCTGGCCCTCCCAACGATCGAAATAGTAGTTGCGTCGCATGACGCGCCAGGTCACGTCGGCCTCGGCCACGGGGCCACCGAAGAAATAGGTCGCCTCCAGCGAGGCCTGCATGGTGTCACCTGCCAGGTACTCGTCCTGGTCCAGGCTCAGCGCGACCTGGAACTCGGGCGCGCGATACTCGGCCACCTGAAAGTCGGTGCCGAACGGGTAGTAGCCGACATCCTCGGCGGAACCGTAGGTGGTGTGCAGGCGGTAGTAACCGAGCGCCGCATCCTCACTCAGGGCGAACTCACCGGCGATGGTGCCCATCTCGTTCAGGGACAGATCCTCGCGCCAGACCTCGCGCCCCTGGACGTCTATGGCGATCATGGTCACGGATGTGCCCGCGGGGGGCAGGCTGTAGCGGCCATCGTCGTCCAGGCGCACGACCCCCTTGAAGTAGACCGTCTGGCCGGGGCGATAAATGCGCCGATCGGTGTAGAAGAAAAGCCGCTGGGGCTCGCTCATGGGCGAGACGGGGAAGCCAAAGGCGTATGGCTCGACGCCGCGCTGCCAACTGCGCACCACTGCCCCTACGCGCTCCGCATCCTGGCTCAGGACGGTCAGGGGCGCCCAAGGATCCTGCTGGGGGATCTCTGTCAGGGCCACGCCATCCTCATCGGTCTCGACCTCCGCCACCAGCTTGGCCTTGGCATCATAGACGGCCAAGGGCAGGTCTGCGATCGGACGGCCCGTGCGCAGGTCAGTGACCCAGATCAGAGCCTCTCGCGCGGCGGCCTTGAGGGTCATGTTGAGCGGCGAGACCACCAGCATGTGCCTCTGGGTGTACTGGACGCCCGGCGCCGAGGCTGCAAGATAGTAGAAACCGGGCGACAGCGCCGAACCGTCCTCCGCCCTGAGGCTGGTGGAGTAGACGCCCTGCGCATTCAAGGGCGCCTCCACCTCCTGCGACCAGACACGCACACGGTTGGCCCGCTCGGGGGCATACTTTTCCCAAGCCTCCCAGAAATCCTCCCGGTTGAGGGCGATGAAATCCTCTCGGGGCATCTCGTAGAGTTCGAGATCCACCCGAGACACGTTGCGATAGGTGACGGCCAGGGGCAGGTCGCTGTAAGCGTTGTAGGTGCCCACGGTGCCGGGAACTTGCAGCTGCACCATGGGGTCCAGGGGAGCCGTCTCAAAGTGCGTCTCCATTTCCTGCCGCAAGGCATGGCCATAACGTCCGAGGATGCCCTCCCCCACAGTCAGGGTGTAGACCGTCGAGGGTCGCAGATAGGTCGAGAGCTGGACGCGGGTGTCATCGTCGGACCAATAGGGATAAAGATCGACTGTGGGCGTGATGCTCAACCCCTCCAGAAGCGTCTCCGTGCTGATCGGACTGGAGAAGCGAATCTCAAGCCCGCCCCACAGCTCGACCGCGGTGGCGCCGTCCTTCGGCTGGATGGCCGTCACAGCGGGCCGGGGCGCTACCGTAAAGCGCCATGTCTGAGGCGCCAGAATGGCCGCCTCGCGGTCGGCGGTGGGTGCGCCGGGGTCAAGTCGGATGCGATAGGCCGCGCCCAACTCGAGCGGCTGGCCTGGTTCAAAGACCAGCGTGTGTTCATCCCACACAAAAGTGCCTGACACCGCCGTCTCTGCGTCATCAGGGAGCAGCGCAAAGAGGACCTGGGTTGCCGCGCGATCCATGTCGGTGTTGAAGGTCAGGCGGATCGAAGTGGCGGGGTCTACATAGCGGGCCCCATCCACCGGCTCGATGGCGGTCACCCGGGGAAGCTCGGTGAGAAACGACCAGGCATAGTCCTCGGCCAACACGCCGCCCGTGGTATCGTCCAGGCCCGCCGCGATCTCGGCGGTGTAGCGCACGCCAGGCGCCAGCGGCTCGGACGGTTGGAAGGTGTAGATCGAGGAGTTGAGCCACTGGCCCTGGCCCTCGATGGGGGGCGAGAAGGTGATGGGGTCGGGCAGCCCCTCGGCCTGCTGTAGGCCAGTCAAGGGCACCACCGGGCGGTTGAAAAAGGCCCGCACCTGCACGCCCGTGGTGCTCACATCCTCGGCGTCGGGCGCCGGGAAGACTTGGGTGACCTCCAGATAGCCCACGGTGCGGAGCTCGAGCTCGACCGGCCTCGCCAGCGGCAGGCCAGCGGCGCTTTCGGCCGTCTCCGCCACGCTGATCTGGTAGACGGCGTCTCGGCTCAGGGCGCCCGCAAGGGGCGTGAAGCGCAGTGTGCTGGCATCGTCCCAGCTCAGTTGTCCCTCCACCGCCGGGGCGATCTGAAAGGCCGCCTCGGTGGAGTCGCTGTCCATGGCCTGGTCGAAGACGAGCACCACCTGGCCATCCACAGCCAACTCCTCGCCTCGGGCCGGAGAGCGGCTCAAGAGGCGCGGCGGCTGGGGCGGCAAGGGGGTGGGCACCAGGGTGGCCGTGGGCACGGGGCTGGGCGCGGCCGCAACGGCGGGCCGGGTCGGGGCCGCGGCCTCGGGCGGCACCGTGGCGGCCCTCTCGCCGGGAAGCTCCGGCGGCGTGGATTGCCTCAACGCGACGGGCGTCGCGGTGGGCGCGACCTGGCACGCGGCCAGAATCTGCACCGCCACCAGGAACACGATGGCCATAACCGAGCCGATACGCTTGTTCATCTTGATCCCTCTCCACTGTCGCAAGACTGATATTCGTCGAGGCGCAGCGCCACACCATGCGATGATGGCCTGCACCTGAGGTGATGGTAACATATTCTGCGGCGCTGTCGCCACCGCCACTTGGCCTAGCTCAAGACTGCCCGATCGGACAGGAGTCGTTACGGCACCCCCTGGCGCGCTTGGGCTTCCTTTGGCTGCACCACGGTGATGCGTACCGGCTCACTCCGCAACGGGCCGCTCTCGGCCGTGAACTGGTGCTCTCCGGGAGCCAGCCGCCACAGGACGCTGTACGGCGGAGCATCCCACACATGCCAGCGGACGCCATCCACCCAAAGGGCCACCGTTCCATCCTGAGAAGCAGCCCGGCCCACCACGACGACCTCGAGCTGCTGGGCCTCGTCGGGCAGCTCCGGGGTAAGCAAGAAAGCGCTGTTCGGGTCGGGGCTCGCGATCTGCAAGCCTGTTCCCGATGCCGAGTCGGAGACGACAGCTACAGAGCCGGGGCGATCCCATGGCGCCTTGGCCTCCTCGCCTGAGGCAGCGCCTGAGGAGACGAGAAGCTGCCGCTCCAGCGGGCGCACCAGGCCTTGCTCCTCGGCCCAGGGCAACGCCTCGCTGGGCCAGAGGGTCACACGCTGCCAGATACAACGCTCGGATGGACAGGTCTCCTCGACGAGCTGGCCCGTCTGGGCATCCAGCGCCACCAGGCGATGCAGCCTGCAGAGGCCAGTGGGCTGGTGCTCGGCCAGGAAGAGATCGACCTTGCGATGGAGGCAGGCGGCCGTGGGCAACTGGCCCGACTCGGCGCAGACCTCGACGTGCACCAGGCCCGGCGGCTGGCGAAAGCTCTGGGGCAGGTCGCCCAGCGGCGGCCGATGGGCGCTCTGCATGATGGCCTGCCAGATCGGGGCCGCGCCGTCTACCCCAGAGATGCGCTCCATGGGCTCATTGTCTGCATTACCCACCCACACGCCGGCGGCCCAGGCGGTGGAATAGCCAACGGTCCAGTTATCACGCCAATCGCTGGTGGTGCCCGTCTTGACGGCCGCCGGGAAGGGAAGCTCGAGCGCGCCCCCCTGGCCAAAGGCCGGCGCGCGGGCCTTTTCATCGTCGAGGATATCGGTGATGAGGTAAGCGATGCGCTCGTCCAGGACACTGGGCGCCATCGCGAGCTCTGCCCCCTCGTGCGCATAGAGCACGCGCCCCGACTCGTCCTCGATCCGCTCGAGCAGATAGGGCTGGATGCGGCGGCCGCCATTGGCCAGCGCCCCATACGCCGCGACCAGATCGATCAGGCGCACCTCGGCGCTGCCCAGGGTGAGGGCCAGGCCCTGGCGCTCCTGATCGCTCAGCGATTCGATCCCCAGGCGGTGGGCCATATCGGGCAACGCCT
>JAFGLK010000343.1 GCA_016928125.1 Anaerolineae bacterium | reverse complement strand
ACTCGCGGGGCTGGGGTCGGCCGGGGCGCATGACCAGATAGGCCAGCAGCGCCCGCACCAGGCGCGACTCGAAGGTCGCGATCGGCTCGCCATCCAGCTTGGCATCAAAAGGCCCCAGGAGCGCGATGGACAGGCGTGGCATGCGCGCCTCCCCGCCCAAACAAAGCCCATAGCACCATAAACATTGTAACACCAACGATAGCCCTGCGCAAGCCCTACGGCGGGCTGACGTTGGGCGAACCTTCTCCTGACGCGCGCACGCTACGCTCAGGGCAGAAAGAGCGCAGCGAGCGTGGGGTGGAGGAGGGCAGCATGGACCAACACAAGGTGGACGGCGGCCTGCGGCAGATGGTGTGGCGGGTATTGCTTGCGCTGGCCTACATGCTGGCAGCCGGCACGTCTGCGGCGGAGGTCGTCCCGGCCGTCGCGGCGCCCGAGGCGGCCATCGCGCAGATCCTGGGCGACGCGGGCACTGGCCTGGGCTGGCCGAGGGAGATCGTCGCGCGCCCCGACCTGCGCGGCGAGGCCTGGCAGATCGCGGCTTCCGGCGGCGCCCAGCGGGCGGTGATCAGCGTGGCGGACGGCCTCCAGGCCCCCTCCCTGCTGGACGACCTGCGCGTCCAGGGGCTAGTGCTGGGGCTCTACCGCGGGCGCGAGGCGGTCATCTCGCGTCCTGAGGATCCGCTCGCGGCGGGCAGGGGCGTGATCGCCTGGCGCTGCGGGCCTTACACCCTGGCGGCCCACGACGACGCGGGCGCGGGGCGCGAGGACGCCATCGCCGCGGCCCTGGCGGACGCCGCCGACGCCCACAACCTCTGCGGCCTGCCCGCCAGCCTGGTCATCCGCGCCGAGACCGACGATCTGCCCGGGACGCCCTCGCCCTACTTTGCCGTGCAACTGGACTACTTTCAGATGTACTATACCGCGAACGCCTACAATCGGGTGGATTTCGCCTTCACCCTGGGCGACGCCGATGGCCCCGCGGGCGACGACGACTGGTTCAGCATCGGGCCAGCGCTCGCGGACTATGCGGGTCGCGAGTTCGACCTGGTCGTCGCGGCCCTGCGAGCCGCCGCGGCCACGCTCTCGCCCGCCTCGCCGGCCTATGTGGATCGGGTCATCGTGGTGACCCCCTTTGACACGCTCAACCGGGCCACCGGCTCGACCTCACCGCGAGCCATGCACGTGGCCGGCGGCGCGGCGTTTGAGATCGGGTTGCCCGCGACGGGAGGGCGCGTGTACGTCTCGGACCTCGTGCTCATCTCACAGGCCGACATGCTCGGCACCTGGGCGCACGAGCTGGGGCACACCCTCTACAGCCGAGTAGCCTCGGCGCAGGGCGTGCATCGGATCACTGACCGTTACATCTGCGAGGAGACTGGGGGCGATGTTGGCGACGTGGGCATCTGGGACCTGATGGGGATCGGCAGCGAGACGGGGGCAGTGCGCCGCGCCCAGCCCACCCACATGTCCTCGTACACCAAACAGGCCGCGGGCTGGCTGCGCTACGCACCCGGTCGCCTCAACGAGACCTACACGCTCACCGCCCTGGAATGGCAACAGCCCAACGACGCCATCCTGACGCTGGACGACCCGCTGAGCGACGATCCAGGCGCGTTCTACATCGTGGAGGCGCGCGACGCGGCCGCCTCCTATGGCCCGCCGACGTCGGGTGTGATCGTCTATCACGTGATCTCGGCCTCCCATGGGCGAGGCGACACGGTGACCAAGCTGCCCCTGGGGGAGGGGGCGCAGGCCGGTCCGATCCGGGATCGGAGCCGCGCGCGCCCCACGCTGCACGGCGTGGGCGATCCCGATGGCCGCACCCGGCTTGATCTGCCCGGCGGCGTCTGCATCGAGCTGGTGAGCGAGTTGTTCGAGCCGTATCGGGCGACGGTGCGGGTCGGGGCCTGCTGAGGCCGGAACTTTGTGCGCCACTCACGTGCGCCGCACCGATACCAGCCCCCACGCGCGTCTAGCCGATCACCCCCCGACTTACCAGGAGCCAGGCGCCCAGAACGTAGGTGACGAGGATCAGAAAGGCGTCATCTCGCCTCCGCCTGGCGTGTACCATCGCCTACCTGGGGCGCGGGCGCCGCGCCTTCTCACGCGCCATCGCCGCACGCTTGAGCACAAACAGGCGCACGACCGCGACGGCCATCAGAAGAGCGATAACCCGCACCGCGGGCAGCGCAAAGTTGGCCCCCAGCAGGATGCCGTGCACCGTGACAAACAGGAACGCCAGGTAGCTCAGCCAGTGGAGGGTGCGCCAGTTGGCGCGCCAGACGCGGCGTGCCAGAGCCGCCCCGCTGGCGATCAGAAAGAGGTACCAGGCCTGACGCCCCCCGAACAGAAAGAACTCGTACCACGAGCTGATCACGGGCACGAACACGCCGGGGCTGCCCGCCCGCAAAGCCACCGCCACGGGATGCACGGTCATCAGAATCAGGCTCGTGACGGTGGCATAGTGATGCACCTTGAGAAAGGGCGTGCCGAAAAAGCGCACCAGCTCGCGCAGAGAGTGGCTCGACAGGATCGATAGAAAGGTGGTCATGTAGGCGGCCATCGCCGCACCCCGGATGATCAGGTCGAGCGGGCCGTCATAAGGCACGATCAGATCCAACAGGACCGTAATGGCCAACACCCCGACGCCCACCAGGGCCAAAACCCAGAGCCGTTGCGGCCTCTTGACGCTCACAATCGCCTCCTATCCACGGTTCATGGACAGCACACAGACACCAAGAGGCCCGCCCAGCAGGAACGCGAGGCGGGCCTCCACGATCTACTCTGTCAGACTCGTGAGGCGCTCCTGCAGGGTGGCCAGCGACTGGCCCAGGTCGGCCAGCTTGTCGCGCTCGCGCTGCACCACCGCCTCGGGCGCCTTGCCCACAAAGCCCGGGTTGGCGAGTAGCTTCTCGGAGCGGCTGATCTCACCGCGGAGCGCTCCCAACTCGCCCTGAATGCGGGTGCGCTCCCGATCCAGGTCTACCAAGGCCGCGAGCGGCAGGTAGCAGGCATAGCCACCCGCCACCAGCGTCAACGCCTTTTGCGGCGGCTCGGCCAGCTCGCGTGCTATCTGCAACCGCTGCGGGTCGATGCGCGCCAGGGCCTGGAGCTCGCCGGAGAGCTGTTCGAGCAGCGACAGGTTCTCGCCGGCCGAGATGATCGCCGCGATGCGCCGCCCCGGCTCCACGTCGTACTCGGTGCGGGCGTTGCGGATGCCGCGCACCAGCTCCATAAAGCCCTCCAGGCTTTGCTCGAGTGTGACATCCGTATCGCCCCCCTGCGGCCAGGGCGCCACGATCAGCGCCTCGCCCGCGTGGGGCAGATACTGCCAGATCGTCTCGGTCACAAAGGGCATGTAGGGGTGCAGCAGCCGCAGGCAGCCCTCCAACACATACACGAGCACACCGCGCGCGTCTTGCGCCGCGCCGACGTCCCCGGCCTCCTGGCTGTTCTCCCGAAAGCGCACCTTGGTCATCTCGATGTACCAGTCGCAATACTCGCCCCATAGGAAATCATAGATCTGACGGCCGGCCTCACCAAGTTGGTAGCCCTCGATCAGGCGGGTGGCCGAGGCGACCAGGGCATGATAGCGGCTGACGATCCAGCGATCGGCGGGGTGGGACAGTGACGCCAGCGGCAGGGGCGCAGCCCCTGAGCTTGTCGAAGGGGCGAGAGACTCGGCTTCGACAGGCTCAGCCGCCGGCGGTTCGACAGGCTCACCGAGCGGCGGGGGCGCGTCGTCGAGCTTGGCGAGCACAAAGCGGGCCGCCTGCCAGATCTTGTTGCCAAAGTTGCGGTTGGCCTCGACGCGCGCTGGTGAGAGCCGCATGTCGGTGCCGGGCGTCGAGCCGGTGAGCAGCGTGAAGCGCAGCGGGTCCTGACCGTACTCGTCGATCATGTGGAGCGGGTCGTAGCGCCAGGCGTCCTCCATCGACTTGCTGATCTTCTTGCCGTCCTCATTGCGCACCAGACCGTGCAGATAGACCGTATGAAACGGCACCTGATCGGTCAGGCGCATACCCAGCATGACCATGCGTGCCACCCAGAAGAAGAGGATGTCATAGCCCGTCTCGAGCACCGAGGTGGGGTAGAAATAGGCCAAATCCTCGGTCTGCTCCGGCCAGCCGAGCGTCGAAAAGGGCCATAGCCCCGACGAGAACCAGGTGTCGAGCACGTCCTCGTCCTGGTGGATGTTTGCGCTGCCGCATTGGGGGCACTCGGTGGGATCGGTGCGGGCGCAGATCTGGGCGCCGCAGTCGTCGCAATACCACACTGGGATGCGGTGCCCCCACCAGAGCTGGCGCGAGATGCACCAATCGCGGATATTCTCCATCCAGTTACGATAGATCTTGGTGAAACGCTCGGGCACGATGCGCAGACGGCCATCCTCCACCGCCTCCAGCGTGGGGTCGCCCAGCGGCTTGGCGCGCACGAACCACTGGGTGCTGATTCGCGGCTCGACGATGGTCGCGCAGCGCTGGCAGTGGCCCACGGCGTGCAAGTGGTCCTCGATCTTCACCAGATCGCCCATGGCCTCCAGGTCGGCCACAAGCTGCTGGCGACACTCAAAGCGATCCATCCCGGCGTAGGGGCCGGCCTCGGCGTTCATGGTCATGTCGTCGTTCATCACGTCGATGATGGGCAGGCCGTGGCGCTGGCCAATCTCATAGTCGGTGGGATCGTGGGCCGGGGTCACCTTGACCGCGCCCGTGCCGAACTCGGGGTCCACCGCTTCGTCGGCGATGATCGGGATCACGCGCCCGATGGCGGGCAGCACGACATTGCGCCCCACCATGTCCGTGTAACGGGCGTCATCGGGGTGCACCGCCACGGCGGTGTCGCCCAGGATCGTCTCTGGGCGCGTGGTGGCCACGGTGATGCTGTGCGAGCGGTCCTCGCTCCAGTAGCGCACGTACCAGAGGTGGGCCTCCTCGTCCTCGTGCTCCACCTCCAGGTCAGAGATGGCCGTGCCGCAGCGGGGACACCAGTTGATCAGATAGGCGCCGCGGTAGATCAGGCCATCCTCGTACAGGCGCACGAACGCCTCGCGCACGGCACGTGAGAGGCCCTCGTCCATCGTAAAGCGCTCGCGCTCCCAATCGCACGAGACGCCCAAGCGCCGGTGCTGCTCGGTGATCCGCGCGTGATAGACCTCCTTCCACTCCCACACCCGCTCGATGAACGTCTCGCGCCCCAGATCGTGGCGCGTGAGGCCCTCTCTGGCCAGCTCGCGCTCCACCACGTTCTGGGTGGCGATGCCGGCATGGTCCGAGCCGGGCACCCACAGGGTGGGCTGGCCGGTCATGCGCCGGTAGCGGATCAGGGCATCCTCCACCGAGGCGGTGATGGCATGGCCGAGATGCAGCGCGCCGGTGACGTTCGGCGGCGGCATGGAGATGACAAAGGGCTTGCGCTCCGGATCGATGACGGGCCTAAAGTAGCCCTGCGCCTCCCACCAGTCGTAAAGAGGCCGCTCGATGGCGGCGGGGTCGAACGTGCGCCCCATCTCGGTCGGGATCGGTGGCCTGCTCATGGCGTTCACCTCCATGTCAGAGAAAACAAAAAAACCCTCTCATCTCGTGAAGACCTGCTCCAGGAGACGAAAGGGCAGCCGGATCAGTCGGACGCCTTCCGCGGTACCACTCCGCTTCGCGCCACGGCCCATGAGGGGCGCGAAGCGCGCACTCGTGACGCTGTAACGGGCGCACCCGTACCGATCTAGTGGGCTCGCAGACGGGCCTTTCGACCGATCAACTCCCAGGCGACCTTCAGCTGCGTCCGCTGCGAGGGGCTTGCAGCCGGTGACCCCTCTTCTCTACCAGCTCGCGCCAGCCTACTCCTCCTGATCGTCGTCTTGTGTCTGTTGTATTGTACGACTATCATAGCATGCACGGGGCAAGGTGTCAAGCCTGCGCGGGCGAAAAAACCTGTGCAATGGTGCAAGAAGCCTTGACAGGGGCCGCCCGGCTGTGCCCTGCGGCGCCCGAGATCACACCCTGAATCAGGAGGCATCCCATGCACGGATCCGACTTCAAGCGACCCGATCCGGCCAAGCTGGAGGTGATCGCGCGCGCGAGCACGGCCACCCTCACGACGATTTTCAAGCGCCAGGGCATCCGCAACGTGTGGATGCCGCTCAAGCCGCTCTTTCCCTGGCAGGGGACTAAGATGGTCGGCCCGGCCTTGACCATCCGCAGCGT
>JAFGLK010000342.1 GCA_016928125.1 Anaerolineae bacterium | reverse complement strand
TCGCTCTATCTGCGCGAGCTGGTCAAGTTCTTTGGGCGCTCTTTCGTTCAGGTGCACCATAGGCTCTCGGTCGCAGGCCTGCTGCTGATCACCTTGCATCCGCTGTCTGTGGCCGCCAGCTTTGGCACGTTGAGCGTGATCTGGCCCCGGTTCGGATCCTTGCGCGCTTTTCTCGAGTGGGGCGGGCCACCGGCCTGGGACCTATTGATCATCGCCAGCGCGGCCGCGCTCTGGCGCACCGCGATCAAAAAGAGCTGGCGCACGCTGCACTATCTGACCTACCTGGCCTTTCTCCTCGGCACGATCCATGCGCTTTTGATCGGAACCGATACGCAGTTCTGGCCCGTGCGTATTATCGGCATCCTGATGGCCCTGGCGGTCATATATGCCTTTGTGCGCAAGCGCCTCCAACGGACCAGGAGTGGGCGGTCCTGACAGCCAGACGGATAAGGAATGCCAGCGGGTGAGCGATGACAACCGCATTGGAGCGCTTTTACGCCTGCATGGACTATGGCGCCAGCGATCGACGGCCGAACCACGAGCTCGGCGTATGGGCTCAAACCCGATTGCGCTGGTCGCGGGAGAACCCCGAGGCCGTCTCAGATTGGAGCTGGGACTGGTTCTACGAGGAGCCGGGCCTTGGGCTGGACCGTCGTGACTATGTCGATGTCGACTATGGCTTTCTGCCCAAGTACGAGCGGCAGATACTGTCTGACACTGAGGCGTATGAGCTGATTCGCAACGAGAAAGGCATCCTCACCCGGGCTCTCAAAGAGGGCACAGTCGATGGCATGCGATTGTGCATGGACCAATACATCGACTTTCCGCTTCGTGGGCCTGAGGACTGGGCCGATATCAAACGACGTCTGACGCCCGCCACACCTGAGCGCTATCCGGAGAACCTGGACGAACGCATCGCCGCCTGGAGGAGGCGAGACTATCCGCTTGTGTTGGGACGAAACTGCGCTGCCAATGGCTTCTACTGGCGCGCGCGCGAATTCATGGGCACCGAACGACTCTCCTATGCCTGGTATGACCAGCCCAAGCTGATGCATGACGTGATGGCCTATTACGCGGATTTCATCATTGAGACGAGCCGCCCTGTTCTGGAGAGGATCCAGGTCGACTATTTCACCTTCAACGAGGACATGTCGATGAAGAGCGGCCCGTTGCTCAGCCCGGCGACGTTCCGCAAGTTCATCTATCCCCACCTGGTGCGCGTCGTCACTTTTCTGCGCGAGCACGGCGTCAGGTATGTGGCGGTAGACACGGACGGCAACCCGACGCCGCTCATCCCCTTGCTGATGGACGCCGGCATCGACACGCTCTGGCCTCTGGAACGGGCCGCCGACGTGGACCCGCTCGTGTTGCGACAGCGTTTTGGGCGCTCTCTGCGTCTATGGGGCGGGGTGGACAAGCGGGTGCTGACCCGGGGACGCGCTGCCATCTGCGCTCACCTTCGTCAGATGATCCCCTTGATCGAGGAGGGCGGTTTCATTCCTACAGTGGATCATACCGTGCCGCCAGACGTGTCGTGGCATGACTTTGGCGCCTATATGGAGGCCAAGTGGTACCTCCTGAACGGCGAGTTTGGCCGACTGATCTGAGCACCCATCCAAGCCATCTGGGCCGCTGAACGCCGCTGCCCATCAGATGAGATATGCGAGAGGAGAATATCTGTGACGACGACGTATGCTGTTTCCGCCGCTTTGGTTGGGGATCTACCTCTGGAGCAAGCGATGGCCATGATCGCCCAGGCCGGCTTTCGGGAGATCGAGCTCTCTGGAAACGACGCCTGGCTCTCCGATCCGCCTCGCCTGCAGGCTGTCCTGGACGCCAACGGCCTCGTAGCGCGCTCGCTGCACACGCCCCCCGCCGGCTGGGACAACGCCGCTCCTGATGAATCCGACCGATTGGCCTCTCTGGCGATAGGCCACAAGGCTATAGAGCAGGCCGCTCAGCTCGGCGTCGAGATGGTCATCTGCCACGCCAACAGACCTTCTGAAGCCTCTTTGCCCGGCGCCTCCTTCAGCGCCGAGACCTTTGTGGCCAGCTACGCACGCTCGCGTGCGTCTCTTGAGGAGCTGGCCGAGCATGCGGCGCGGCTGGGCGTCAAGCTGGCGCTGGAGAACTTGCCGGCCCGAGGCACGCTGCGCCCTACGGCGAGGATGAGCGATGTGATCGCCCTGATCGCGGGCCTGGGCGACCATGTGGGCATCTGTCTGGATGCAGGGCACAGCCATGCCAACGGCTACAGCCCGGCCGACGACGCCCGTGAGGCGCGGGCCGAACTCCTCGCATTACACATCCAGGACAACGATGGCGGCGGCGAGGATCTGCACTGGCTGCCAGGTCAGGGCACCATCGATTGGGGTGCGTTTCTTGACGCGCTGGACGAGATCGATTTCACGGGCATGCGAACGTTCGAGGTGGGGGCCGGACTTGATGCAGCCGATACGCTGGAGGCGCTGGCCACGTTGAGACGAGATTGGCAGATGCCAAGACGCTAGGGCGCAAAGAGCTAGATTCTCGTGACGTGCGTTCGCGGGGCTGGCGCAGGGCCAAGCATGTACGCGGTGGGCCGACGCTTGCGGGCATGCTTCCGGCATGTTATACTCGCGCAAGATTTGACAAGTGTGGCGACGGTGATTTCCCAAAAGGTGTAACTAGCTTTGGCAGACGATGACCTGGCTGCGACTCGTACGGGAAACGCGAGTACGAGCCCGTCGAACGGTGCAGCGATAGACGCAGGTGGAGGGCTGGATAGCGACCCCGTCTGCGAAAGGGCGCGCCTCTTGGCCCAAGATGACAGGTCCGAGGCAGCCCAGGAGCTCCTGGCCATGCTGGGCTCCGAGCAGCCGCTTGTGCGCTGGCAAGCGAGCGATGCCCTAACCCAGATGGCCGCACAGTTGAGGCGGCGCCCTCGCGTGAGATGGGCGACGGCCTTTGAGGGCTCAGCCCACTTGACCTTTGAGGAATTGGTCTCGTTGGCAGGCGAGCGACTACAGGATAAGGCTCCTCAGCGCCAGGCCGTGCAACAGCGCGTGGCCGTGGCCGAGACGATGGGGTTGTGGCGAGATGAGGCCGTCACGCCCTGGCTCGTGCAGGCCCTGGAGGAAGACGAGGAGCCGACTGTGCGAGCGACAGCGGCTTTGGCCCTGGGCAAGGTCAAAGACAGAGAGGCCGTCGAGGCGCTCATCTCGGCTCTGGCCGACGTGTCGGTCTGGGTGCGGCGTGCAGCCGCAGATGCCCTGGGAACGATCGGAGACCCGCGAGCCGTTCCCGCACTGCGTGAAGCCTTGGGAGCCTTGGAAGCCTCTATCCGAGATCATGAGGTGCAGAGACAGGCGACTGCCTTCTCAGCGACTGGGGAGGCCGTCGACGAGCAGGATTTGCCGCCGGGGGATGACGCTGTCGGATCCGACTCTTCTCATCACGAGGAACAGGTCCAGTTTACCCCCGCAATGTTCAGGGCGAGCCTCATTACCGCTCTGGGGAATATGCGCACCGCGCGCGCGCGGAGCCTGCTCATTCGCTATACAGAGGACCCCGAGCCCGAGGTCCGTTGGCGCGCAGCTCGGGGGCTGGGTCAGATCGGGGATGCCAGCGCCGTGCCGGCATTGCGCCAGCTGCTCACCGATGAGGCCAGCTTTTTCGGGCGATCCATCTCGCAGGTGGCCACGCTGGCTATCGAAGCCATTGAGAAAGATGAACGTGGCCCGCTGAGCTTGATCCGTAAGGGATTCTTCTATCTGTGGCATGCCTTGCGCCGTCGCTTGGGCCGGCCGGGCGCGTGGCGCGATGCGTAACGATGCGCCCGATGAAGGTGCCCCTTCCCAAACCGACTGGGTTGAGCAGATCGCGATGGCTCTCATCGGGAAAGGATTCGAAACGGCTTCGTGCCTGGCCCTGGAATTGTTCAGGCCGTTCAGTTTCCTGGCAAGCCAGATCTTGCTCGCCGTTGAGCCCCTGTTGGGCAATCGTCTAGGACGTCAGAGCCGCCAGTGGCAGCGTCTGCTTGAGGATCGTCAGGCTCTCGATGCGCTCCTGGCCCGATTGGAGGGCGCAAGGCGCCAGTCGGTTGCTGCCAAGGAGGACTCGTGCAAGCCATCCTCCAGATGATCAACATGATGCGCAGCGCGCGCGTAGACATGACCACGCTGGCGATGCTCGCGATCTTTTTCCCTTTTTTCATCCTGTTCACTCTGCGCGCCCGACATGGTCATCGTTTCACACTGCGCTCGATTAGGGCTTACGAGGAGATCGAGCAATTGGCCAGCCAGGCGGCCGAGAGCGGCCAGCCGCTGCATGTGAGCCTCGGACGCGGCCAGATCGGAAGCGAAAGCACGCCCGAGGCCCTCATGGGGTTGGGCGTGTTTCACTATGTGTGCCGGAGCGCGGCCCAGTATGATCAGGCCGTCTTTGCCTCGCTGGGCGACCCGACTCTGTTGGGGGTTGCCCAGGGCATGCTGCAGCGCGCCCGCCAGGAAGCAGGCTTCCCCGAGCACTATACCGGCCGCCAGATCTCCTTCTATGGTCCCGACCCTTTTGCCTATGCCGCAGGCACACGGGCGGAGATTGCGCAACATGGTCCCCTTGCGAACCTCCTGGTGGGCCACTGGGAGGCAGAGGGCCTATGGCTCAGTGAGGCGTCACGCCAAGAGGGCGTCCGGCAACTGGGTGGCACCAGCGATCCTGCGGCTTCAGCGTTGCTCTACACCAGCCTGGAACATGTCGTTGTAGGCGAGGACCTCTTCGCAGCGGGAGGCTACTTGGGACGTGTGGCCCATGTGGGAAGCCTGGCCGCCCAAGACCTGGTGCGCATTCTGGTGATGCTCTCGATCGTGGCGGGCGTGATTCTGGCCTCACTGGGATATTGGGGCTGAGGGAAAGCATGAGAAGGACATTGTCGCCCACGGGCTGGCTAGCCATCTCGGCAGCCATTCTCTGTGGCGTGTTGGCATTCGTGGATTACGTCATCCCCAACCCACAGATCGATGCGGTCGGGGTGATCCTGCTTGACGGCGTGGCGATTTTGGCCGCCTTTGCGCTGTTGCTTGGGGTCCTGAACATCCTGGCAGCGCATGCCCGCCGCGTCCTCTCAGGTGACCATGGGCGTGGCCTCAGCTTCTTGCTCATCGTCTCGCTCTGTCTCACGCTTGCGCTGGGCGTGCTGTGGCCTAGCTCGCAAGGGACAAAATGGATCTTTAATCATATCTACTTCCCTCTGCAATCTACCATGGCCGCATTGCTGGCCTTTTTTATTGTGAATGCAGCCACCCGCATCTTTCGACTACGCAACGTCGAGGCGCTGCTATTGCTGGTGACTAGCCTTTTCTTGCTGTTGGCACAGTTGCCCTTCAGCAGCGGGATCTCCCCGTACCTTCCTCTTATTCGTGACTGGGTCATGACAATCCCGGTCACGGCTGCCATGCGCGGCATGATCCTGGGCATCGCATTGGGCATCATCTCGACCTCATTGCGCATTCTCTTGGCCGTGGATCGGCCCTATCTCGGTGAGTAGGAGTCGGCGGGCATGATCGTCTGTCCCGTCTGCAACCACAGAAACAGAGCAGACGCCCAGAGCTGTGCATCATGCGGGGCGCCGTTGACAGGCTTTGTGTATCGCGCTTGCCCGTCGTGTGGGGCACTGAACGGGGCTGAACAGGTCTTTTGCCATCGCTGCCTCACCGAGCTCACACCCATTGAAGAGCTGGCGGAAGAAGCTCAGGTGCAAGCTGAGGCACCCGTGAGTGAGGAGGGGCGAGAGGCCGTCTTTGAGGCAGAGTGTGCTGCCCTTGCAGGGGAGCCAGCAGACGTCTCTGAACCGTCTGCCCGTGAGGAACCGACGCGTGCAGGAGAAGGGGCGCTTATCGAGGTGGCCCCTGAATTGGACACGGCAGCGCAGGGCTTGGAGGGAGCGCCCTCTGGTGATGAGGAGCGCGAGTCCCAACCCGCAGAGGTGGCTCCGCCGGAGGCAGATGTCTCCGAGCAGACCGAAGATCCGACGGTCGCCTCCGAGTGGGAGGCCGCCGAAGCGCTTGAGCCAGAGACGGGGGAGGCCCGGGGCGCTCAAGTCGGGGCGGAGTCAGAGGCGCCTCAAGCTGGGGCGGGCGAGGCTCAGGATAGGCGCGGCGAAGAAATCGAACCCGCAGCGCCTGAAGGGCTCGGGGAGGCCGCCGCGCCAGAGGCACCAGAACCAGAGCAGCCTCAGGCCCCCCAGATGCCTGGTGGCATCGAGGTCGAGCCGCCGCCGGACGAAGCCCCAGAGGAACTGACGGATCAAGACGCCCTGTGGCTGATGCCACAGGAACAGCGCATGCCGGATGTGCTGGCTCCTCTGGCCGAGATCGAGGATGCGATCCCTGTGGAGACGGTTGTCGCGCTGCCGCACCGAGCGCGTCCCACGCTGCCGATGGGACCAAGCGATGCCGATCGCCATGACGCGGAGTTGTACCAGGATATCGCGGGGGCTCCGGCGTCGCTCTCGTCGCAAGGGCCGATCCAGCCTCGCTGGCCCGCTGCCCAAGCGGGCCGGGTGCAGAAGCGGCGTCTGGGATCAGAGGTTGCGCGTACCCTTCTCTGGCTGGGCGTGCTGCTGTCCGGCTTGGCGCCCATCGTCACGGGTAACCTGACGGCCCGTTGGGTACAGCCACGCGAGGCCATCACCCTAGCGTCGGATGCTGTGGCGGCCATCTCTGCGGAGGACACGGTCCTCATCTCGTTCGACTATAGCCCCGCCTATGCGGGCGAACTGGATCCTCTTGCACTGGCGGTGCTGCGCCAACTTGCGGATCGTTCTGTGCCCATGGTTGCGCTGAGCACCCAACCGAGCGGTATAGGCTCGGCGGAGCGCGCATTCGAGGCTTTGGCCCGACAGATGCCCGAGTATGCCTATGGCTATGACTATGCCATCCTCGGCTTCCTGCCCGGCCAAGAGGTGGGCCTGCGTCTGCTCAAGGTGTCCTTTGGCGATGCCTTTAGCACGGATCACGTCCTGGGGCAGCGGCTGGGTGAGTTGCCCGTCACTCAGAATCTCACCACACTAGAGGATATAGACCACATTATCCTTCTGGCTGAGGATGGAGCGGTGGCCCGCCGGTGGATTGAGCAGGTCCAACCAGGCAGTGGAATTGACCTGCATGCGTTCGTGAGCTCTCGCATCGAGCCCTTGCTGCAGCCCTATCACCAGTCAGGGCAGATCAAGACCCTGGTCGGGGCCGCGAATGGATCAGCGGAATACGAGATCGCCAGCGGGGCGGCCCCGAACGCGCTGCGATGGACCGATGGGGCTGCTCTGTTTTTCGTGCTTTGGGTAATCGTTGCCATTGCGACGAATGTGGTCTATATGAGTCGGGGGGAGCCCGGCGCTCGAGAGTGACCTGAGGCAAGACGGCGCCCGTCGTTACGTTTGGGGGATGAGCAGAGAGTGGGTATGTCCGATTCGGCGATCAAATGGTTGGCTGATATGCCGTTCGATCCGGAGGTGATCGGAACGTGGCTGGCCGTGCTCTTGACCCTGGCGGTATTCAGCTACATCTTGGGTCAGAACATAGCCTTTCATCTCGCAGAGCACCTCTTTGTGGGTGTGTCGGCTGGCTATGCGGGCGGGCTGGCTTGGAATCATGTGATCCTGCCTCGCCTTGAGCTTCTGTTGGCCAATCCGGCGACATATTGGTACTATGCGCTCTTTTTCGCCTTGGGCATCTTGTTGCTTCTACGGGGGCTGCGACCGCTTGCGGCGCTGGGCGATCTGCCTCTGGGTATCCTGGTGGGTACCGGTTCCGGACTGGCTCTGGGTGGGGCCTTGAGCGGCTCGCTGGTGGCGCAGATGAGGGCCTCTGTGATCTCATTGGCGCCTGCAGACCATGGCCGCGGCCTCGTAGGCTGGGCCTTTGCCCTGGACGCCAGCTTGCTGTTGCTGGGTACCCTGGCTGTTCTGAGCGCCTTTCACTATCGGGCTCAAGGACAGGGGCCTTTGGGCATCCTCGGCAACCGCTTCATCCGTGCACTCGGATCCTTGGGTCGCAAGTTCCTGATGGTCGGTTTCGGGGCGCTTCTGGCTGGCGCTGCACTCTCCTTCTTTGCGTTGCTCACAGGCCGGCTCATTTTCCTGGTATCCCAATTCATGCGCCTCTTTGGCGGGGCAGGATTCTGACGAATGAGCAGCACGGTCCCCACTCAGGCGCCGCCCGAATCGATGCTGGCCGTAGATGTCGGCAGCACACTGACACACGTGTGCCTGATCGACCTTGTCGAAGGCAGCTACCGCTTTGTCGCCCAGGCCGAGGCGCCCACGACCTTGGGCCAGCCCGAGAACGATATGACCATCGGCATTCGGCGCGCCCTGCGGCGCATCGAGCAGATCGCGCAGCGCCCGCTGCTCGATGCCGATGATGAGCCACTCATCCCGGAACGAGACTCTGGGGAGGGCGTCGATGCCTTTGTGGCCTGTTCCAATGCCGCCGCTCCGGTCCGTTGTGTCCTGATCGGCTTGACCGACGATCTGAGCAGCGACAGCGCTCAGCGCGCCTGCGAGGCGACCCATACCATCATCACACACAAGATCGCGTTGGGCAGACGCTCTCGTCGGTGGGACAATGAGACCCTCACCTCGCTGCGCCAGTCGCCTCCCGATGTGCTGCTCTTGGTGGGCGGTGTGGATATGGGCCCCACAGAGCCTCTCGAGAGCGCAGCCAGAGTGCTGGTGACGATCTATGAGGATATCGCCGAAGAGCGGCGGCCGCCCCTCATCTACGCTGGCAACCAGGAGGCCCGTCGCCCGGTAGCCGCCATCGTGGAGCCCTTGCTGAGACTGCGCGTCGTCGACAATGTGCGCCCCGATATTCACACCGAGACGCCTGGAGAACTGCAGCGAGAGCTGGCCTCCATCTATGAGCAGATCAAGCTGGCCACGTTGGGCGGCTATCGACGTCTGCGACGCTGGTGTACGTCGCCGATTCTCTCGACGACAGAGGCCCTCGGCACGACGATTCGCTTCATCGCCCAACGCAACGACCTGCCTCAAGGTGTGTTGGGGATCGATTTGGGGGGCGAGACCACCTACATTGGGGCCGCTCGAGGTGACTACTATCAATGGGTGGTAGGCCCTTCCCTGGGCACCGGCGCTGGCGTCGAAGGCGTGATGCGCACCTGCACGGTGGAGGATATCGAGCGTTGGCTTCCCGTGAGGTTCGCTCGCCAAGAGATGGTCAACCGGTTGGAGAATGCGCGTCTGCGACCTCAGGGCATTCCCCAGTCGATGGAGGATCTCTTCATGACCCATGCTGTCGCTCGCCAGGCTCTGCTCTCGGCGATGCGCAACATGCGCAGGCAGCATTGGTATCGCTTGGACGATCCCCCCCTCGAGGTGACGCCCCCCTTTGATCTCATCGCGGCACGTGGAGGTTCGATCACCCATACGGCCCAGGACGGGCTGATCGCCTTGGCCCTGCTCGACGCCCTGCAACCCACAGGTTTGGCTCGCTTGGTCCTTGACTGGGCTTCGATCTGGCCGCAGCTGGGCACCCTGGCTCAGATCGCGCCCTTGGCCGCAGCTCAAGTGCTCGAGCGCGATAGCTTCCGCGAGTTGGGCACGCTGGTTGCGCCCCTCGGCGAATCGCGCGAGGGGGCGCTGGCCCTCAACCTGCGGATCATCCGCGGTGATGGTTCTGTGACCGAGGCCAATGTACCAGCGGGCATCATCGCACGCTTGCCTCTGGCTTTTGAGGAGCACGTGACCCTTGAAGTGCGTCCCAGCCATGCGTTTGACATCGGGCTGGGGCGCAAGGGAGTCGGCGGCAAAGCCATGGTGCGCGGTGGAAGCTTGGGCCTCGTTGTCGATACGCGTGGCCGTCCCCTAAGCTTGCCCCAGGACCCGCAGCGTTGCCGAGCCAAAATGCAAGAATGGATCACGAATCTTACGCATGAGAGTGGCTCGATCGCGGCAGGAGCCTGAGCTATGACATCGACAGCCCTTCGCGAGAGTCGTCTGCTTCAGGTGACAGAGATCGTGCGTCAGCGCTTGCTGCCTGGCTCAGGCGAGGTGCTCGTGAGCGTGGGTGATCGCGTGCAACCTGACGACATCGTGGCGCGAGCTGCGGTGGATGGGCAGCTGGGGGTCATCGATCTGGCCCATGAGCTGGGCACGAGCGTCAGCCATGTCTCCCGTTTTCTGCGCGTCACTCCGGGTCAGGAGGTCGAAGCGGAGGAAATCATTGCCAGCCGGAAGATGCTCTTGCGCCAGCAGCAGCAAATCAGGGCGCCCTTTGCCGGGATCATTCAGCGGATCGAGGATGGCTATGTGTTTCTGCGGCAGGACCGCCAGACGTTAGAGTTGAGCGCCTACATCCCGGGCCAGGTGATCGAGCAATATCCTCATCGGGGTGTAGCCATCGGCGTCACGGGTTCCGTAGTGCGGGGCATATGGGCCAGCGGCGGCGAATACCAGGGCATGCTGGCCACCATGGTGGCCAGCCCCGAGCAGGTGCTCACCTGGGAGCGGGTCGGATTGCGCTATCGCGGCACGATCTTGGTGGGCGGCATCCTGGAGGATCCGCGGGTTCTGCTGCGGGCGCGGCAGTTTCGCATCGTGGGCATCGTGACGGGCGGTATGTTGCCGGGCCTATGCCGCTTGTGCGAGCGTCTTCGTTTCCCGGTGTTGGTCACCGAGGGCATGGGGCGCATCCCCATGGCCGAGCCGGTATTCGAGCTTTTGCGCTCGTATCACGGGCGGTCAGCGGTCATGGCTGGATCGCCTCGGCACAGCGCCAGCGGCCCCGAGCTGATCGTGCCGATCCCTGCCCGCCCCTCTGATGCCCACGAGCTCATGGTCGTTCGTCCCATCGAGAAGGGTATGCGTGTCCGCATCACGCGCGCGCCCTACATGGGCGTCGTCGCCGAAGTGGTGGGCCTGCCGACAGCGCTCCAACAAACCAGCATCGGCAGCTTTGCCGAAGGCGCCTTGGTGCGCCTCCCTGAGGGTCGCCGCCTCTTTGTTCCCCTGGTGAACCTCGAGCCACTGGGTTAGTGGCTTATCCTACCCCTCTCCCTGTACAGACACGGTAACTGAGGGATCGGATCGCCGGCTATTTGGTCCGCCTCTGTGGCGATGCTATAATGCGGCAGCCTGCGGCGAGAGGCGCGGGCACCCAGAAAGCCGCAGGGCGAGTGAGGAGGCCGCTCGCTTTGTCCCCAAGGAAGGCTGACCGCAATGAAGTTGAGTCAAGATCAAGTGCTGCACATCGCCGAACTGGCCAAGCTCGCGCTCACGAAAGATGAAACCGAGCTGTTCGCCGAGCAGCTTTCCCAGATCCTCGATTATTTCGAGATGCTCAATGAGCTTGGTACCAACGCTTTACCGCCTACGGCCCAGGCCATCTACCGCAGCAACGTGATGCGCGACGACCAGGTGCGCCCCGGCCTGTCTACGCGTGACGCGTTGGCCAATGCGCCTCAACGCGACGACGGCTATTTTTGGGTCAAGCCGATTCTCGATCAGTGAGCCTGGTCCGGGTGTACGTGCTGCGCGATAGAGGTCGGCCAGGACGAATCAGCCTATTGCATGCATCCGCCACGCGCCCCGCTTGGAGGACAACCGTTTGGAACCCTACGAACTGACTATCCATCAAGCTGGGGAGCTGCTGCAGACTAAGCAGCTCTCCTCGGTCGAGTTGACCCGCTCGGTCTTGGCGCGTATCGATCAAGTGGATGGTCGCACCCGGGCATATCTCCGCACGCTGCCCGAAACGGCTCTCAAGGATGCCGAACAAGCCGACAAACGACGCGCCCAAGGAGAGGACGCACCGCTGTTGGGCATTCCCGTGGCGGTCAAAGACGTCTTGTGTACAGCGGAGATTGAGACAACCTGCGGTTCGCGCATTCTGGAGGGCTTTGTGCCCCCCTATGATGCCACCTGCGTGGCCAAGCTCCGCCGGTCGGGCGCGGTCCTGTTGGGTAAAACCAACACCGACGAATTTGCCATGGGGTCGTCCACCGAGAATTCGGGCTACTACACCACACACAATCCCTGGGATCTGACACGAGTACCGGGGGGATCGAGCGGCGGGAGCGCGGCGGCCGTGGCTGCAGATGAGTGTCTCGGGGCGCTCGGTACAGACACAGGCGGAAGCATCCGACAGCCCGCGGCCTTTTGTGGCGTCGCGGGACTCAAGCCAACCTATGGCCGCGTGTCGCGATATGGTCTGGTGGCCTTTGCGTCGTCCTTGGATCAGGCCGGCCCTTTGGGGAAGGATGTGCGCGATTGTGCTCTGCTGCTGCAAGCGATCGCCGGATATGACGCTCGTGATTCCACATCGGCCGCCTTGGACGTGCCCGACTATGCGAGCGTCCTCAAGCCCGAGATCGCGGGCGTGAGGCTCGGGGTGCCCCAGGAGTATTTTACGGAGGGGATGCAGCCTGACGTAGAGCGCGCGGTGCGAGATGCGCTGGAGACATTACGCCAGATGGGCGCTGAGCTAACAGAGGTCTCGATGCCGCACACCCGCTATGCGTTGCCCGTCTATTACATCCTGGCTCCTGCCGAGGCCTCCGCCAACCTGGCTCGTTACGACGGCGTGCGCTACGGGTTCTCCTACGCTCAGGCCGCAGACGTGTGGGACGCCTATCGCAAGACGCGGGATCTCGGCTTTGGCGCCGAGGTCAAGCGACGCATCATGCTAGGCACCTATGCGCTTTCGGCAGGCTATTATGACGCCTACTATCTGAAAGCCCAAAAGGCGCGTACACTCATCAAGCGCGATTTTGATCAGGCCTTTGAGACCTGCGATGCTTTGATTGTGCCCACGACGCCGACCACAGCCTTTGGTATTGGCGAACGAGTTGACGATCCATTGCAGATGTACCTGGGCGATATCTACACCCTCTCGCTGAATCTAGCGGGGGTCTGCGGCATCTCGATCCCGTGTGGCTTTGCTCAGGGCTTGCCGGTGGGCATGCAGATCCTTGGCGATGCCTATGATGAGGCCAGCATCTTGCGCGTGGCCTATGCCTACGAGCAAGCCACAGCGTGGCATCTCTGTAACCCAGAGCTCTAGGGGTGCCAGATAGGGACGCTAGCCCACGGCATCGGATAGCCGCCTCAGCCTCAGCGGCCCAAAACGACCGGACCGGCCAGGTCGGCTGTCAAGCCAGGAGGCATGCACATCATCTGAAAGAAAGGTCGGGAGGACGATGAAAGTCGTTTTGCCCATGGCCGGGCTGGGCACGCGCTTGCGCCCGCACACGTGGTCCAAGCCTAAACCACTCATAGAGATCGCCGGCAAGCCCGTCCTCGCCCATGTGCTGGACTATGTCCTGCCTCTGGGCATAGACGAGGTGATCTGCATTGTGGGTTGGCTGGGCGATCAGATTCGCGACTATATCGACGCGCACTATGAGGTCCCGGCTCGCTACGTCTGGCAAGAGGAGCTCAAGGGACAGGCCCACGCGGTCTATCTGGCCAGAGAGCATCTGCAAGGTCCTTGCCTGTTCACCTGGGTGGACACCCTTTTCAGAGCTGACCTCTCTGGCTTGAGCCAGGTCGATGCGGATGCGGTTGCCTTTGTCAAAGAGGCCGAGGACCCGCGCCCCTTTGGGGTGGCTGTGGTGGAATCGGGGCGGGTGGTTCGGCTCATCGAAAAGCCCAAGGGATTCGAACATCGCCAGGTCGTGGTAGGGGTCTACTATGTAGCCGAGGGCGCCAAACTGGCCCGTGCGGTGGAGTCGCTGCTGTCTCAAGGGATCCAGACCGAGGGTGAATTCTATCTGGCGGATGCCTTTAACGTGATGCTCGGCTGGGGGGCGCGCATGATCACCCGCTCCGTGTCGGTGTGGGAGGATTGCGGCGTTCCGGATACGCTCCTCAAATCTAATCGCTTCCTGCTGGCGAACGGGCACCATCGGGAGGCCCCGACCCGCAACAGCGTGCTGGTGCCCCCTGTATACATCGCCGAGACGGCCGAGATCGAGAATGCCGTCATCGGGCCATACGTCAGCGTGGGCGAGGGCGCCCAGGTAAGAGGGGCCATCATACAGGATGCCATCGTGGGAAGAAATGCTTGCATCGAGCACGTCGTCCTCGAGCACTCGCTGATCGGCGATAGTGCCCGTGTCATCGGTGCCGTCGGGAGCCTGAACATCGGGGATGACTCGGCCTCCATGCCATTGTGAGCCTATGCCACCGCAGAATGGCACTGGGAGCGGGCTGACGAGGCGCCTCAAGCCTTACACAAGGGGGTGTCAAGGTGATCGTAGGTGTACCTAGAGAGATCAAGGATCGGGAATATCGCGTCTCGCTGACGCCGGGCGCAGCGGAATCGCTGATTCACGCCGGACATGAGGTGGTGATCGAATCCGGCGCCGGAATCGGCAGTGGGTTCGGCGACGATGAGTTCCGCCAATGTGGGGCTCAGATCCTGTCCTTGCCTGAGCAGGTCTATGCTTCGGCCGAGATGATCCTCAAGGTGAAGGAGCCGCTGCCAGAGGAACACGCTTATCTGCGGCCAGGCTTACTGCTCTTCACCTATCTCCACTTGGCGGCGAACGAAGAGCTCACCCGCACACTGGTCGAGAAGCGGGTTGCGGCCGTGGCCTATGAGACGGTCCAACTCGCCAACGGCTCCCTGCCGCTTCTCACCCCCATGAGCGAGGTCGCTGGGCGCATGGCCGTCCAGATCGGCGCCCACTATCTGGAGGCCTCCCAGGGCGGCCGCGGGATCTTGCTCGGAGGCGTGCCAGGCGTGCGCCCTGGCAGCGTCGTGATCATCGGGGGCGGCACCGTGGGCACCAACGCCGCCCAGATCGCTGTAGGGCTTGGAGCGCGTGTCACGATCATCGACATCAACCTGGAGCGGCTGCGCTACCTGGACCACGTCATGGCCGGGCACATCATCACGGTGGCATCGAACCGGCGCAACATCGCCGAGGCCGTGCGTCGGGCCGAGGTGCTGATCGGAGCGGTGCTCATTCCGGGGGCCAAGGCCCCCATGTTGGTGACCGAGGATATGATCGCCACCATGGCGCGTGGCTCGGTGGTGGTGGATGTAGCGGTGGATCAGGGGGGCTGCATCGAGACCGCGCGCCCCACATCTCACAGTGACCCGACGTATATCGTCCACGGCGTGGTTCATTACGCCGTTCCCAACATGCCAGGCGCCGTTCCACGAACGTCCACCTATGCGCTCTCTAACGCCACCCTGCCGTATGTGCTCACCCTGGCCGACAAAGGACTCGAGGCGGCGATCAGAGAAGATGAGGCCTTGGCCCAGGGCGTGAATGCGTTGGATGGCCACATCACGTATCGAGCCGTGGCAGACGCCTTTGGCATGGACCATATGCCTCTCAACCAGCTCTTGTGAGCCGGACACGAGTGCGCACGACGCTCAGTGGGAACCGAATCGGCTCTTGCGCGTCTTGTATCTATAGCGTTTTCTGATGGCTATCTGCAATAGAAGACGACATGGTGTACAGAAAGTAGGACTTATGAGTGAACATCGTACCAGGCGCCTGATCTTCTTCCTCGTGACGGTCGCGATCGGCGTAGTGATCTCGGCCTGCTCATGCGGCGATCTGACCATACAGCTCTCATCTCAGCGTCGCAACGCGATCAACGCGACGGCTACGGCAGAGGCCATCCGATCGGCGCTGGCCGCCCAGCCTACGTCGACGCCTGTGCCCCCTCAGGCAACCGCTACACCGTGGCCCACATCCACGGCTGTACCGACGGCCTCCAGTCAGAGCCTGTCCGACTTTACACTCCCAGCCGAGCCCAACACCGAGTTCACCCTGGTCGTCACCGAAAGCGAGCTCAATCAGGAGCTGGCCGGCCAGACCTATGATATGCAGGGCTTGACCATCGAGGACATCCGGTTCACCCTGATGGCCAGCGAGGTGATGGCCGATCTGCGGGCAACCTACTCGGAGGCTAATCTGAGCGCCGGCTTGACTTTGAGGGGCGCGCCACAGGTCATTGAGGACAACCTCTATATCAAGGTCTCCGAGGTGACGCTGGACCGGTCGATCTCGGGCCTCATGCGCGTGGTAGCCGAACAGCTCATCAAGACAGCTCTCGAGGAATACTCGACCGAGTATGGGATTCACATCCCCATCGAGGGCGTGGACGTGCTCAGCGTGGAGCTTCAGCCGCAGAAGCTGATTATCGTCGGACGCACGCAGGGCTAGGGCACGTGAGCGTAGCGCTCTCGGCGTGCATTATGGTGGCCAGCCCGGCGGAGCCTCAGGCGTCGGGTGGGTAGCCCAGGTCTCGCAAAGCATCCCTGACCGCATCCTGGTCGCTCCAGGGATACTCGGTGGTGCCAAAGCACATCGAGCGCTCGTGCCCTTTGCCTGTCACCATGACCAGATCGCCCGGCTGTGCTATGCGCAGCGCGTAGGCGATGGCCTCAGCGCGATCGGCCACTCGCCAAAAGTGAGCGCCCTCCTGGCGCCCCGCAGCGCGACAGCCCTCGGCGATCTCCCCCATGATGGCATCCAATGACTCGGTGCGCGGATCCTCCGCCGTGATGACGATCTTGTCCGCGAGCTCTCCGGCCACGCGCCCCATCCAGGGGCGCTTGGCGCGATCCCTGAGGCCGGCGCACCCAAAGACCACGATGACTTGCCCTTCGACTGGCTGTGCACGGGCCATGTCTCGCATGGCCTGGAGCGCATTCGAGAGGGCATTGGGCGTATGGGCAAAGTCCACGATGGCTGTGAAAGGTTGCCCCTGAGCGATGCGTTCCATCCGCCCCAAGACGCCGTGGACCTCAGCCACGCCGCGCCGAATGGCCTCAGCCGAGAGGCTCTGGGAATGGGCGACGGCGCACGCGGCCAGGATGTTGTACACGTTGTAGCGCCCCACCAACGGCGATCGGATCGGAATGTCGCCTGCAGGGCTATGAACCAGTAAACGCAGGCCGCCAGGCGTCGCCTCGATCTGAGAGGCGGTCAGGTGCGCGCTGGCCGCGAGGCCATAGGTCAGCTGAAGATCGGCGGGGATGATGTGCAGATACTCATATGAGCTGTCATCTGCATTCAGCACAGCGACCTTGGACACGCCTCCTTTGCGAGGCGAGCTATCCAGGGCGTGGAACAGGCGCGCTTTGGCTTCGCGATAGGCCTCATAGCTGCCGTGATAGTCGAGATGCTCATGGGTGATGTTGGTGACGACCGCCACATCGAATGCACAGGCCGCTACCCGGTGTTGCGCCAGACCGTGTGACGTGGCCTCGATGACCGCATACTCCATGCCTTGCGAGACCATGTTGGCCAGGTAGGCCTGCACCTCCGGTGCGTCGGGGGTTGTGGTGTGAAAGCCGGTGGGCGATTCCTCGTCACCGATGGTCGCGGCCACGGTGTCGATGGCGCCCACGGCATAGCCCGCAGCCCGCAGCATGCTGCGGATCAGACGCACTGTGGTGGTCTTGCCGTCGGTGCCGGTGACGCCGATCACCCGCAAGGCGAGGGCCGGGTAATCGTGCCAGGCTGCGTGCAGATAGGCCAGCGCCTCACGCGCATCAGGCACGATGGCGTGGGGCACGTGCGCCAGTTCCGGCAGCGCCCGCTCGACCACACAGGCCACGGCCCCAGCCTGTAGCGCGGCTGGCACAAAGCGGTGCCCATCCACGGCCACGCCGGGAATGGCGACAAAGAGATCCCCCGCGCTCACCCGACGCGAGTCACTCTGGATCCCACGGATCGCCACAGGACGCCAATTGTGCACGGCGGCCTCGGGCAGAGCGTCGATCAACGCCCCCAAGGCACGGGTCTGTTCTGGCAAGTAGATCCTCCCAAGACCGCACGGGGCGCCGTAAAGAGAATCCCTGGCACTACGCATGCCAGGGATAGAGAGATCCTTCTATCGCAGCCCTATTCCTCAGCTTGGATGCCGAGAATGGCCTCCAAAGCGAGCTTGCGGCGCTTTTGCTGGCCCTTGACGTCATACTCACGCACCGTCTCCTGATAGGAGACGAGCTTTTCCACGGCGCGTGCCCAGGCCCCCGATGAGATCGGGGTGTGTACAAAGCCCGTGCGCAGAATGCGGACGGCCTTTTCCCCATCGGGACCCACGACGGGGCACACATACTCACAGGCACCGCAATACAGGCAAAAACGCTGATCCAGATCCACTCGTGTGCCGTCGTAGGTGATGGCGTTGGAGGGGCAGACATCAGCGCAGGCCTGGCATCCTTGCGGGCACAAGGAGACGTTCAGAAAGGTGCGCCCTTTGTAGGGTTTGGTGACCGTAAAGCCACCCTGGGGGCCTAGTTCCATGCAGTGGGTGCAGTTGATGCACACCTGCCGGTCCACATCCACATCGCGAACACCCACGACCTGACCGGCCTCATCTTGCTCCACCTCTGCGTGGATGGCGCCCACGGGGCAACGGTCAATATAGGCCACATCGCCGGACTCGCGGGCCGCGGCCTCCAATGGCGCCTGGTTGACCTTCATGGTGCGGACCAAGTAAGGGAAAGCCTGCCCCTTGATGACCGGGATCTCGGGCTCGCCGTTCACCGTCATGCTGAGAGCATGGGTCGGGCAGAGGGCGACGCACTCGCCGCAGAAGCTACACAGCGCCTCGTCGATGTCGATCCGCGCCGGCGTAACCAACCGGCCATCGACCACCTCGGGCTCTGAGACCGTGATAGCTTCCTTGGGGCACACGGTCGCGCAGGTCTTGCAGCCGCAACACGTTTCGTGCTTGACCGAGAACTCGTAGCGACGTGTCACCATCGGGCGCAGAAGAGTCTGCTTTTGCGCTGTCGCTTGCTTGATCGTCTTACCTCGTGTTGGCATCTATCGTCCTCTCTAGCGCCAAGCGCGCAGTTAACGTCGCAGGTTCACCACCGGCTCGCCCTTGTGATCAATCACCGTGACCTCAAGATCCATCTCGCCTGGGAGCGCGTGGGTAGCGCAGGCAAAACAGGGATCATAGGCGCGAAAGGCCATCTCCACCCGATCCAGCAAACCCTGGGTGATGACCTTACCCTTGCCGATCAACGCCTGAGCCGCTTTCTTGATCGACATGCAGATCGCCGCATGGTTGTTGGTGGTGCCGACAATCAGGTTGGCCTTGGTGATCAGGCCACGCTCGTCGGTGATATAGTGATGCGTCAGGGTCCCACGTGGCGCTTCCACAATGCCCACACCCTCGGTCGGAGTCTCGCTTGGGATCACGCGGATATTCGGATCGGTGATCTCCTCATCACGGGCCAACTCGAGCATCCGCTCGCCGCAATAGAGCATCTCGATGAGTCGCGCCCAGTGGGTGGCCAGCGTGGCATGCACCGGCTTGCCGCCCATGTATGTGTAGAACTCCTCATAGGCTTCCTGCGCCAAGGGCGTCGCCATGCCGTCGGAGGCGTTCAGGCGCCCCAGAGGCGTTGCGCGATAGACCCCGCTCTCCATCCCATCGGTCAAGCCCTTCCAACCAAAGTGCTTGAGATAGGGGAATTTGACATAAGTCCAGGGCTCGACGCGCTCGGCCAGATGCTGGCGATACTCCGACGGATGGTAGCGGACCACCTCGCTCCCCTCCACATCCACCACGCGCACATGGCCATCGTAAAAGTTGACGCAGTTGTTCTTGTCCACCAGACCCATGTTATGCGTGCGGTGCAAGTAGGCATCGCTCAAGATCATGCTCTTGAACTCGTCGTTGCCCAGAATCGCATCGCGGAAAATCTGCAGGGAGAGCGCCCCGAACGCGACCATATCCTGGCCGATTTCGATCAGCCGCTCTTGCATCTCCGCGCTGACGCCCTTGGCCACGCCCCCTGGAAGCGCCATGACGGGGTGCACAAAGCGGCCGCCCAGGAGGGCGATCACTTCGTGGGACTCTTGCAGATGCTTGATCACGCGCTTGCCAATCGAGAGCCCTACCTTGCTCACGATGCCCAGAATGTTGCGCTGAGCCGGGTCGGCATCTGGCCCCACCAGAAAGTCGGGACCAGCGAGCACATAAAAGTGGGTGGCATGGTCCCCTGCGACAAAGGCGTTGTAAGCCATCTCGCGGATCTTGAGCGCTGCCGGCGGCGGCTGTACCTTATACACCGCGTCGGCAGCCTTGACCGACGCCATATGATGCGCCATGGGACATACGCCGCAGATCCGTTGGGTGATACGGGGCATCTCTTCAACCGGCCGGCCCTCACAGAACGCCTCAAAGCCGCGAAACTCGGGCACCTGAAAGTAGGCGTTGGCGACATCACCGGCATCATCGAGAAAGATGGTGATCGTGCCATGCCCCTCAAGCCGGGTGACTGGATCGATCGTGATACGTTTCACGGCTACGACTCCTTCGCCCTATGTGTTTCGCCGGCCGTCGCCCCGCCGGAGCCATCCGACTGAGCCGCGCAGACCTGGCCCGAGGCATCTGGGTCCACCTTGAGTTGATGCAGGAACGAGCCGCCAAGGCTGAAACGGTAGAAGGTCCCGACCGGGTCCACGATGGTCGCCAGCACCTTACGGATTTCGGCATCGCTCTTGCCTTCGAACCCGGCCACCACGGCATCGAGCAAGGCAGCGCCCTGATCGACTACGCCGTCGGGCGGCCCATAGCAGCCTCGGCAAGGCATGTTGGCCTTGATGCAGAGCGCGCCGCAGCCCGCATGGGTTGCAGGGCCAGCGCAGATGAGCCCCTGTTCAAGGAAGCACCGCTCAGGATCAGGTATCACCTCGTGCGGCCGAGAAAAGTGATCCACACGGATCTTGCCCTGGCGCACCCGAGGGCACTGATCGCAAACCGTTCTGCTATCCACGCCGAGGAGGCTGCCTGCAGGGGGCAGGCGATTCTCAACCACGGCCGTGATCGCATTCCAGACCTGATCGTGATTGGGCGGACAACCGGGGATGCTGTAATCCACAGGGACGACGTGCTCCAGAGTACATACCTGGCTCAGAAGACCCGGCAAGGTGAGCGTGCCTTCCGGCATCTCAAAGGTCCGTTGCGGCAGAATGTGCTTGGGATTGTCGGTAGTAGGCGTCTCCTGGCTCGCACGATAGAGGGCATAGTCAGGCCCCTTGATGTTGCTCAAGCCCGGGATGCAGCCCTCGATGGCGCACGAGCCAAAGGCGACCAACGCTTTGCTCTTGCTTCGCAACAGGTGGGCAATGTGCGCATCCTCTTCGGTGCGGATGGCGCCGTTGAAGAGGGTCAAGTCGATAAAGCCATCGGGCATGGCTTCCACATCTCGATACTTGAAATCCATGGCGCAGGGCCAGAAGACTATATCGGCGAGCTCGGCCAGCTCCAGCAGATGCTCGCCTAGCTCCACGATGGCGATATCGCAACCGCCACAGCTTGCGGCCCAGTATACGCCGAGTTTGAGTTTAGCCATCTCGCTCCTCACTGCGCCTGTTGTGGCACTGCGGCCGCAGCCACGTGGCGAACGCCCCGAGGCAGGGTCTCGGCGATATCCCGCGCCAGCCCCGCCACCAGATCGGGTAGGACATAGCGGTCGAGAGCGCCCAGCTCTGCGAAACGCACCCTCACCGACGAGATGCCCATCTGATCGAAGATCGTGCCCAAGAGTGCCAATTTGCTGCGCCCAAGATAGGTGCCTCGTTCATAGTGGCACTCGCCTTCCTTGCAGCCCACCACCAAGACGCCATCCGCGCCTTGGGTCAACGCCAGGAGGATCATACTCGGATCAACACGGCCCGAGCAGGGCAGATTGACGACATGGAGGCTGTCGCTCTCCAGACTCGCTAGATGATCCCATTCGACGTCTGCGTGGAGGCTCCACTGGCAGACAAAGGCCAGGATGCGAGGCTCCTCCGCCTGACCCGCCAGATAGCCCGCCTGCTGCAGCCATCCTCCGGCGCCCATGCGGGCGATCAACTCCTGATCATTGAACGACTCTAGACTCATGGCCCCGGAGGGACAGGCGGCCACACACACCCCGCAGTGCATGCACAGGTTCTGATCCACATGGGCCACCGTGCGCTCGACGCCGTCCACCAGCTTCGTCACGCGTTCGATGGCCTCATACGGGCAGGCGCGCGTGCACACGGCGCAACCGGAGCAGACGGTCTCGTCGACCTCGGCAACCGGTCCAGGGCGTTCGTATCCCTCACGGATGGCGATGTTGCGAATGGCCTTCATCACATCCGAGATGTGGATCTCTTTCGGGCAACGCGGATAGCAGGCATCGCAGGCCGAGCACTGCCAGACCTCGGAGCAGCAGAGCACCTCGTCGCGCAGCCCCAGCCCGGCCTTGTGCAGGATCAGTCTGGGGTTGAAGACCGGCTCATAGCGCCGCACCAGGCAGGTCGCTGCGCAGGTGCCGCAGGACCAGCAGGTCAAGAGGTTCTCACCGCCGGGCTCGGCCAGGATCTCTTGAACAAAGTGGTGATCGAATTGATCCGATCTGATCACACCGGCACCTCCTCCGCCTGCTCTTCCTCCATCAGCGCCTCCATCTGCGGATTGCTCTTCCAGCGGCGGAGCCGGCGGGCGATCTCGGGCGCTGCAGCCGCGTTCTCGGCGCGCAATTGCTCCTTGTCGAAGGAGGCCAGCTTCTCGCTCATCTCGGTGATCACGCGGGCGTACTTTTCGCCTTCGGCGGCCGAGATCCATTCGACGCGGAAGCGCTCCGGATTGATGCCCAAACGCTCCAGGGTGCGCGGCAGACGCTCGGCGCGCGCAGCGCCTACACGTTGGCCGGTGATATAGTGGCAATCCTGGGGGTGACAACCGGAGAAGAGCACCATGCCGGCGCCCCGGCGGAACGCCTCGAGGATCAGGTCGGCGTCCATACGCGCCGAGCACATCACCCGCACGCCACGGGAGACGGCTGGATACATAAAGTGGCTCGTGCCCGCATTGTCGGCGCCCCCATAGCTGCACCAGTGACACATAAAGGCGAGGATCTTTTCCTCGGGCTTCTCACGCAGCAGCTCGCGCAACTGCGCCACCACCTGGGCGTCGGTAAAGTGGGCCTGCACGATGGCGTTATGCGGGCATTCGGCCACACAGCCGCCACACCCGTGGCATTTGGCGGGCATCACGACGGCCGCCTTGCCCACCTCCACCTCGATGGCGCCGTACGGGCAGGCCTGCGCGCAGATGCCGCATTTGCGCCCCTGGGCGCTGATGCACAACTCCTCATTGACTTCGGCTACGATGGGCTCGATCTCCCAGGTGTCTGAGGAGAGGACACGCGCCGCACGCGACGCAGCCGCGCTGCCTTGGGCCACGCTGGCCGGGATATCCTTGGGGCCCTGGGCTGCACCCGCCAGAAAGACGCCATCGGTCGGCGAATCCACAGGCCGCAGCTTGGGATGGTACTCCATGAAGAACCCGCCCGGGCTGCGCGAGAGCGTCAGGATCGACGAGATACTATCCGTGTCGCTGGGTGGGACGGCCGCCGTCGAAAGGCTGACCATCTCGGCCTCCAGCTCGATCACCTGGCCCAACTCCTGATCCTCGACCACCACAAACAGATTGCCAGTACGGGAATCCTGGGTGATCTGAGAGGGACGCCCACGGATGAAGCGGATACCCTCCGCGCGGGCGCGGTTGTAGAACTCCTCATAGCTCTTGGCCGGCGTACGGATATCCATGTAAAAGAGCGTGATATCCATATCGTGATTCGTCTGCTTGAGCAGCAGGGCGTTCTTGATCGTATACATGCAGCAAAAGCCCGAGCAGTACTCATGGAAGCGCGAATCGCGCGAGCCCACGCACTGGATCATGGCGATGCTCTTGGGGGGCTTGCCATCCGAAGGACGCACCAGGCGCCCAACGGTGGGGCCGGCCGAGTTGGCCAGCCGCTCCAGCTCCATGGCGGTGATCACGTTCGGATAGACGCCATAGCCATATTCCGGAATCACCGCCGGATCGAAACTCTCGAAACCGGTCGCCGCGACGATCGTGCCCACGTCCAGTTCGAGGGTCTGGGGCTCTTGCGAGAAATCGATGGCCTCCAGCTTACCGCAGGCATCCACGCATTTGTAGCATTCGATGCAGTTATCCATGTCGATGGCATAGATGAGCGGAACGGCCTGACCGTGAGGCACATCGATCACTTTGCGCGGCGCGATGCCCATCTCAAAGGCATTGGGCACCTCGACTGGGCAAGCGACAGCGCACTCACCGCAGCCATTGCAGCGATCTTCCAGCACGTAACGGGGCTTCTTGGTAACCTGCGCGCGGAAATTGCCGATGTAGCCATCGACCTTTTCCACTTCGGCATAGGAGATGATCTCGACCTTGGGGTGACGCGCCGCGTCAACCATCTTGGGGGCGAGAATTCAAATGGAGCAGTCCATCGTGGGGAAGGTTTTGTTGAGCTGGGCCATGACGCCCCCGATGCTCTGCTCCTTCTCCACCAGGTAGGTGTGGTGGCCCATGTCGGCCAGATCCAGGGCAGCGCTGATGCCGGCCACGCCTCCGCCGATCACCATGGCCTTCTTGGTGACGGGCACCGTGATGGGCTGCAACGGCTGCGTATGCCGAACCTTGGCCACAGCCGCCGCCACCATCTCCTTGGCCTTGTACAGCGCCCCTTCCGGATCGTTGGAGTGGACCCAGGTATCCTGCTCGCGGATGTTGGTCATCTCCATCAAAAAGGGGTTGAGCCCGGCCTCGGCCACACAAGCGCGGAAGGTAGGTTCGTGCATGCGCACGCTGCACGCGGCAACGACCACGCGGTTCAACCTGTGCTCAAGGATGTCTCGCTTGATCAGGTTCTGGCCTGGATCGCCGCACATGTACAGATTCTCACGGGATAGAACGACGTCGGGAAGGCCCTCAGCGAACTCGGCCACGGCTCCCGGATCGATCACGCCCCCGATGTTCGAGCCGCAGCTACAGACGTACACCCCGATACGCAGGGGCTCGGCGTAGCCCGCCGAATCACTTGCCATAACGCAACTCCTATCGCTTGTTTACACATGACGCGCCGCCAAGAGGCGCGCGCGGGAATATCAATCTTCCTGCAAAAGCTCCTCAAACAGACGGGCCACCACCGCGCGGCGCGTCTTCTGGCGCAACGTCTCGGGCGTGGCCACTGTCAACGCCTCCTTGGGGCAGTACATCACGCACTGTGGCCCATCCTCCACATCCTCGCAGAGGTTGCAGATCTCAGCATTCTTCGTCTCGGGGTTGAGCACAATGGCTCCAAAGTCGCAAGCCTCGATGCACCAGCCGCAACCATCACACTTGTCCTCATCCACCAGGATGATGCCGTTCTCCTCCGAGCGCGACAGCGCGTCGCGCGGGCAGGCGATAATGCAGGGCGCATCCTCGCATAGACGGCAGGTAATGGCCGTCATCGTCACGGGCTCGATGCGCACCACGCGGATCCGCGACAGGCTCGGGTTGAACGTGCCCGTCTTGGTCATGGAACAGGCGTACTCGCAAATGCGGCAGCCGATGCACTTGTCGGGATCACAGATGACATGCTCGTAACCGATCTGCGCCATGTTATGAAGCCTCCTTCACTGCGGCGCTGCTCTCGCGAATGCCCTCGTCTTCGACGCCAATATCCTCGGCGATATCCTCCAGGCCCAGCTCGATCAACAACGACTTGGGGATCAGTCCCTCCTCGGTCCAGCCGCGTGCCTGGTAATAGTCGTCGATCTCCATGCGCAGCTCCTCGGGAGTGACCACGGAACCCTGGCTGGGGCCGCTCGGGATGGGATCCTCGAGCACCCGCGGTGGCATCCAGTCATCGGCCTTGGTCCAGCCCTCGCGGATGTTGAAGGCCTTCTTGAGATTGACCACCCGTGGCCCGACCTCGAAGAGCTCCTTCGCCGACAGCTCGATACCGGTTACCGCCGTATAGAGCCGCGCCACATCGGGGCAGAAATCGTCAAAGCAGTTGCGCAGGAACTTGCACAGCACAAGGCAATCCAGGATGCAGGCAAAGTCCTCCTTCTCCATGGCGAGCTGGCCACGCCCGGGCTCGACCGTGAAGCGATCCACATCGCCCTTGATGTCTAGCTCGTAAGAGAGCGCGCGGTTGTGACAGGCGCCGCGAGCGACCACAGCCAGGCCCATGGCGAAGGTCTTGAGGCTGCGCACGTCATAGCCCGGCATTTCCAGCCCCTTGACATTCATCGCAAAATGCTCGCTGCCCTGGCCCACACGCTCTGAGGCGCGCTTGGTGCCCTCAGCCAGCAGATCGCCGATGCCTTCGCGATGGGCGATCTTGCGGATCAGCTCGATAGCTGCCTCATCGTTGCCAAAGTTCAGCTCGAGACCATCGCACTCCTCTTTGCTCAGAATGCCTCGCTCATAGGCCTCCATGGCCCAACTCACGACCACGCCGGCGCTCATGGCGTCCAGGCCTAGCTCGTCGCAGAGCTGCACCAGGCGGATGATGGACGGCAGATCGCCGATGCCGCAGTTAGAGCCCACGGCAAAGAGCGGCTCATAGTCCAGGCCGATGATGGCGCCCTTGTACTTGCCTTGCTTGACCGAAGCCCACTGCTCACACGCGATCGAGCAGCCTGAGCACCCCACCGCCTTGATGGTATAGTGATCGTGCAGGTATTCGCCGCTGATCTGCTCGGCCTTTTCGAACACCGTCTCCTGAAAGTTGCGTGTGGGCAAGACGCCGATCTTGTTCATGTTCAGCACATTTGAGGGGGTACCCAAGGTGCGGTACTTGAGCGTGCCGGGGCCCTGAGAGGTCTGGATGAGCTTGAGCGATTCGCGCATGACCGTGTCCTGGTCGGCGATGGTCACCGGCTGCGAGCCGCGCAGCGCAATCGCCTTGATGCGCTTGGAGCCCATCACCGCGCCTGGGCCTGTGCGGCCAACCTGGCGCCCATCGTTGTCGATCAGCGCAAAGCGGCAAAGGTTCTCGCCCGCCGGGCCGATGCTGCTCACGCGCACGTTCTCGTCGCCCAGATCCGTGCGAATCGCCTCCTGGGCCTGGGTCGTGCCCATGCCCATGTACTTGCGAGCGTCCAGGAACTGTACGTCGTCATCGTCGATAAAGATCACCGTCCAGTCAGGTGCCTGTCCCTTGATCACGATGCCATCCCAGCCCGCGCGACGGATCATCTCAGAGAAGTGGCTGCCCGATAGGCAATCCCCGATAAAGCCCGTCAGAGGCGACTTGAACGCCACACCGTGCTTGGTGCCTACGGGCACCGTCGTGCCGGCAAAGGCGCTCACTGCAAAGCAGAGCGCGTTGTCCGGCCCGAGCGGATCGCAACCTTGTGGCGTATTGTCGTACACCAGCCGAGTCGCCAGCCCGACGCCGCCCAGGTACTTTTTGAGAAACTCGGGGCCGACTTGCTGCACCCACGTCTTTTGGGTCGTGGCATCGATGTGCAGGATCTTGCCTTTGTACGCATCCATGGATTTATCCTCCTGCCTCTAGGAACATGAGTAGTAACCGCTGGCCATCCTCAGCGGGCATATCCAGATCGCGGACCGCCCGCCGACCATTAAGGTTTAGCATATAGGATGGAACAAGGTCAAAGGAATCGCGCCGAATCACGGATTCGCACAGAGAGGGGAACCGGGCCGCAAGGTGGCGCAGCACGTCACGAAAAGTGGCCTGGTCATCGAGATCGACCAGGCTTTCCCTTGTCTGGGTCAGCCGCCGCGCCAACCCCAGGAACTCGACAGTGAGTCTCATATGCAGATGCTATCTCCGGCCTAATCATCACGGGGCGCTTTGCTACAACCCAATTATAGCCAAATCCCCTGAGAAATCAAGACTGATCTTATCCTATTTCGAGCTTGGCCGCTATGCTTCGGCCTCGCATCAAGGTATGTACTGATCGTGCCCGGGCGATGTCTGTAAACCGCGGGCATTATACTCTCGTTGTCGCGATCCGCCAAGCCCCCAATATGCGCCAGCGCTAGATGTGGCTGCTCGCATCCCAACAGTGGGTGCACAGGCTGTCCTTGGGCAGTCCGATGGCGGCCACCATATCCTCCAGAGAGAGGTATTTGAGCGAGGTGAGGCGCAGTGTGCGCCGGATCCGCTCGACCATCTCACGGTGCTTGGGCGACGTCTCGTTCACGTAAGCGCTCAGATCGACTTCATCACGACCTTCGATCTCGCGAATAGCCTTGCGCGCCGCGAGGGCAAATGCCGTGCGGGTGCGCGAGAAGTTGAGGAACTCACACGGATACACCAGCGGTGGACAGGCGGGGCGCATATGCACCTCTTTGGCGCCAAAGTCATACAGTCGCTGCACCGTGTCCTGCAGTTGGGTGCCGCGCACGATCGAGTCCTCGCAAAAAAGCAATCGCAGCCCCTGGATCAGCTCGCGCACGGCGATGAGTTTCATCTCCGCAATCAGATCGCGCACCTGTTGCTCCTCAGGCATAAAGCTCCGCGACCAGGTGGCATTGTACTTGACGAACGGCCGCTTGTAGGGCAGGCCCGCCGCCTCGGCATAGCCGATGCCATGCCCCGTGCCCGAATCTGGGATGCCTGCCACCGAGTCGATCTGGATGCCACCCTCGGCCATGTCTCGACAGGCACAGGCCGCCCCGCAACGATTGCGCACGAACTCCACCCCAATGCCTTCGTAACTGGAAGCTGGAAAACCATAATAAACCCACAAAAAAGCACAAATCTGCAACTCTTGTCGAGGCTCTGCGACCTGCTCCCAGCCCTCTTCGGTGATCCGAATCACCTCGCCAGGGCCAAGATAGTATTGTACCTCAAAGCCGGTGTTATGAAAGGCGCTCGTCTCTGAGGCCACGGCGTAGGCATCCTCTTTCTTTCCGATCACGAGGGGCGTGCGCCCTAGCTTGTCGCGCGCCGCAAAAAGGCCCCGATCGGTTAGGAGCAGCAGCGTGCAAGAGCCCTGCACGGACTCTTGCACATTGAGGATCCCCTCTTCGAAAGAGGCTCCCTGATTGATGAGATACGAGATCACATCGGTAGAGTTGACGCCACCCCGGCTCATGCTCGCAAAGTGAACCCGGCTCTCGAACGCCCGGCTCAGTAACCTATCCAGGTTGTTGATGCGGGCCACAGTGACGATCCCATAGCGGCCTAAAGGTGTCACCTGAAACAGCGGTTGGGGCTCAAAATCGCTGATGACCCCGATCCCTCGTGTGCCCTGCATGCGACCGATATCGCTTTCGAACGCACTCCTGAAGGGGGTGTTTCGAATAGAGTGTATCTCACGATCATAGCCCCGCGGGTCCCACACCGCAATGCCCCCATACTCGGTGCCAAGATGCGAGTGGTAATCGACGCCAAAGAAGAGGTCGGATACGCAATCGTGGCGCGACACCACGCCGAACACACCGCCCACAGTCTGCCCCTTTCCAAATGCCGCAACCTGTCGCTTGCCCGATCCGACGTCACAGCGCGCACTGTCCCCTGCCCTCGCAGGAAGATGAACGTCCCGATCGGGGGCCCCGCTGAGGAATCAGGATGCCTATTCATCATAGTCGCTAAGCAGCCCAAGGACAACTG
>JAFGLK010000341.1 GCA_016928125.1 Anaerolineae bacterium | reverse complement strand
CGTGGGAGATCGATCTCATCCCAAGGGACGGCTCTCGAGACGTAGCCGGATCACGCTGGGCCTGGCCATCCTGGTCCATCTCTCCCTGCTTCTGTCGTGGCGTCTGGGGTTCTGGAACCGCTTCACCTTCGACTCCACGGCGACCCACGGCCGCCGCGGTTGGGATTTCTACGCCCTGTATCAGGCCGGCCACAATGTGCTCACCGATGTGAGCGTCTACGAGAGCGACAACGAGGAGATTGAGGTCGTGGTGCCCCTCTACACGCCCTACCGCTACCTCCCCATGCCCGCGTGCACTTTGGGCGTGTTGTTCAATCTGGTCTCTCCGTTGTGGGCCTTTCGCCTGTGGGTGGCGACGGTCGAGTTGGTGCTGTTGGGCTGCGCCTATCTGTGCTACCGGCTTGCGGCCGACCCAGACCAGGGCGCGGTACTCGCGGCCCTGTGGTTGGGCTTTACGCCCTACTATCTCGAGCTCTATCTGGGGCAATTCTCGCTGGTGCAGGCCGCCCTGATTTTGGTCCTGATGGTGGCGGCGGTCAGGCCGAGTTGGGGTCGGTGGGGCGGCCCGGCCTGGATTGCCAGCTTGCTGTGGAAGCAGAACACGGCGCTTTTGGCGCCGGTCATGCTGCGTCTGAAGCGCTGGCGTCTGTTGCTGGCGGCGCTGTTGGTGGTTCTGCTCGCCTCGGCGCCCTACTTTGCACGCTATCCCTCAGCCCTGGATGCCTTCCTTCGCAACCTGCAGAGCGGCCCGCCGTCACACCAGCTCGGCAACCTGGGGGTGCGACAATGGCTCTACAGCCTCTCTTCCGCGCTGGCGCCCTATCTGGATCTGGGGCTGCACGCTGGCCTGCAGACGGCCTGGGTGACGCTGGTGCTCGCCTTGTGCTTGTGGCTCACCTTTGCGCCCGGCGATCCAGACGCTCTGCTTTTGCTCTGCCTGTGGACGAGCGTCTACTTTCTGGCCTATCACGACGTATGGGAGCACCATTATGTTCTGCTGCTGCCCGTCGTTGCGATGCTGTATCGCCGCACTGGAAGCGGGCTTGTGCTGATCCTGTACCTCTGTATCGCTCTCTGGACGCCGTACATCCTGATCGATCCGCAGGGCATGGCGGCCTACCACGCGCCCATGCGCTGGACCCCGCTGCAACCGCGCATCCTGGATGTGCTGTATCATGCCTCCAAGGCCGTCCCCGCCCTGGTATTGTGGGCCTACATCGCCGGTCTCATCCGTAGACGCACTCGGGCCCAAACCTCCCCATGATCGCCCTGCTTCGGCATCTGTTCGATGCGCGCTACCTGTACGCTCAGCAGGCTGACCCGCTTGGCGCCTGGCCTCGGGGCACGGCGCTGGCGACGCTGGGCCTGCTGCTGGGCTTGCTTCTGGCGTGGCTTTGGGGGCGACGGCTGGCGATGCAGAACCGGCCCGCAGGGACCGCAACGGCCACGCTGACGTGCCTGGGCCTGGCGCTGGCGGCGATGCTGGCGCGTCCCTGGCTGAGCGGCCCCTTCTCGGCCCGCATCTGGTACCTGTCGGCCGTCGCTTTGGCGCTCGCCATACCTGCGCTGTCCCTGTTAGGGCGTGCGGCCGAGCGAGTCGGGCTCGGCCATGTGGGGACCGTTCTCGGGCTGGCGTGGCCAGAGCCCGGAGAGGAGCCGCTGGCCTGGCCCTGTTCTATCATGGGCCTGGCCGTCCATGCAGCAGGTCTGCATGCCCTCCGCGCCGAGCTGGGACCGCTCATCTGGCCGCTGGCGCTGGCGCTGATCTGCCTGGTCCTCTCTGGCCTGGCTCGGGGCATCTGGAGGCGCCCTGGCTCGCTTCTCGGACACGCCATGCTGCTCGGGGCTCCGCTCCTTCTGCCCTACATGGCGCTCTTGCTGCGTCTGGCCCTCGGGGCAGGGCTCGGCGTGGATGTGGAGGCCTATGCGGCTTTCCCATATCCCGATCCTCTCTCACTCTGGCTGGATGTGCGCAGCATGCTCTGGGCAGGGCTGATCTGGATGGCACTGATGACCGTTGCTGCCCTGCACGGTATGTTGCGCGAGCGCTCGCGCCGAGATCTGCTCCTTTGGCCGTTCGGCATTCTTCTGCTGATTGGCGCTGCCTGGTACATAGCCAGCGTGTCGTCGCACCTGAGCCACGGCGTCACAGGCAGCGACCCCTACTGCTACTTGCAGATGGCCGCTGACCTGGTCGCGCACAAGACGGCGTTGCACCGCTTTCCCCTGGCGCAATCTCTCAGCGAGATCGGGCTCCCCGTGTGGCCGGCCGTGCATGTGGGCTATCATCCGCCCGGCGATGGGCTCTGGGCGGCCACGGTCTGGCCCATCGGTTGGCCCATGCTGCTGGTCCCGTTCCTGGCACTGGGAGGTGAGGCTATGGCGTTGTGGGCCGCGCCTCTCTGCACGTTGGCCTCGGCCGGCCTGATCGTGCTCTGGACGCGCGACACCTGGCCCGACTCGTCGAGCGGCCGCGCCTGGCTAGCAGGCGCGCTGGCGGCGGTCATCCTTCTGACCTCTCGCGAGTCGCTCCTGCGCGCCCTGGTGCCCATGGCCGACGCGGCGGCCCAGCTTTTCTCTGCCCTGACCCTCTTTTGCCTGTGGCGCGCCTGGCGCAGGGATCGCCTGCGCTGGAGCGCCGCGGCGGGATTGGCGCTCGGGATGGCCTACCTTGTCCGGCATCCGCAGCTCTTGCTCGCTCCGGCGGCGCTGGTGCTGATCGGCCGGCGCGCCTGGCCGCCGCGCCGCCGTCTCGTGCACCTCATGGCCTTTGGCGTGGCGGCGTTGCTGTGCGCGCTGCCTGACCTGAGCTACCACACGCGCGTGTTCGGGGCGCCCTGGCGCACCGAGTCGCCCGAGTGGTTTCTGATCTCCTGGCGCAACCTCGGCCCCACCTGGCGCGCTTTGGTGCGCGACGGCTGGCTGCGCCGAGCCGAGTTCGGCTATCTGTGGCCCTTTGTTGTTGCCGGATTGTGGCATCAGTGGCGCGCCCCGGCGACGCGCCCCGCCGCAGCGATGCTGCTAATCGCCCTCCTGCCCGTGGTAGGCTTTTCCCTGGCCTACAGCGCGCTGCGCCTACGCGATCTGATCCCGATCTTCCCCTGGTTCGCGCTGTGGGCCGCCCAGGGTGTTCTGAATCTCTGGGAGGCGACCCGCACTTGGCTGGGTGGCTCGGCGGCTCGCGTCCTGTTGCTGTTGGCGCTGGTGGTGGCCCTGTCGGCGCGGGGCGCGCAGACCTGGTCGCTGCCTTGGGATCCGGCGGTGTGGACCTTTGGCCATGTCACAGCCGATCAGCGGGCCGCGTACGAACAGCTGGCGAGCGAGCTCCTGCCCGATGCTGTCGTTGCCACCAGCCTCAACAGCGGCGCGGTTGAGCGCTACACCGGACGCCAGACCGTGCGGCCGCGCTCCTGGACGCGCGAGGAATTGGGACGCTTCCGCGCCTGGCTGGCCCAGGAGGGCCGTCCCTGGTACGTCCTCGACGATGGCGAGGAGATGGGCCTGTGGATCGGGGGCCTGGGCGGTGAGCTCGATCTCTCGCGCGTGGATCAGTTCGAGATCCCGACCTTTGGGCTGGGTGGGCAGGCTTGGGGTCAGCCAGCGGTTCTGTATCGGGTGGAGCCCTGAGTTGGCACCAGCGTGATATTCAGGCTATTTCATCTTGGCTGGGGTCGGCAAACCGGCGCAAAGTGACTTTTGTCGTATACAGCCAGTCGCCTCTGCCCCTATAATGGAGGCAGAGGCAATATGTGCTATTCAGGAAGATGGAGCCATGGACGCATCATCGGCGCCCCACATCACAAAGAGTCGTTGCACGCTGTGCGGACTGTGCGTGAGCGCCTGCCCTGAGGGCGT
>JAFGLK010000340.1 GCA_016928125.1 Anaerolineae bacterium | reverse complement strand
TCATGATGATGACCGGCCTGGCTGCATGGGCGGCGTTCAGGCCGGCGCCGACGTGCTCTATGCCCGCAGCGTCGAGAACAGAGACCGTTTCGATCAGCCCCTCCGCTGAGTAGTCAAGGATGTGATTATTGGCGAGATTGCACACGTCGATGCGCGCTTCGCGCAGGGTTTGGATCCTGTCCGGGTCGGCCTTGAAATGGAAGACCTTGGGTACCGCTTTCGTGCTGTTGGTCAGTGTGGTCTCTAGATTGATGATGTTCATGTCCGTGTGTTTCAGCAGATCGAGAACATCTCCCCAGGGATAGGCGTAGCCGGCTGTCGAGATGGTGTCGTTCACCAATCTCCCAAGCATCACATCGCCAACCAGGCCGATGAGCAAGGTATCCTCTGAGCGTGTAGGCCGAGCGATTGTTGGCATAGGCGGAGCCTCTGGTCTGAGACTGGGAGCCTCCTGGACAGCCCCACAGCCGATGAGGCTGACGAGCAGCAAGGCGGTGTGGACGTGCTTTGCCAGTTTCCGCATCGGTCGTTCTCACCAGATTGGGGGAGCGATGAGCCCATCTCCCTCAAGTCTACATCGCGCCTGCGTAACGCGTCAACTCTTGTATGCGCGATGGATCGGGGTGTGTTCCCTCGCGTACAATCGAACCGAAGCAGGGTCTTGCTGCACAAGATAACTGCGAAGCAGAACCCGGGTGATCTGGCGCATGACGGCCTCACTCGATTCCCACTCCAGCTGGGCGCCACGTCTGACCCGTGCTATACTATAGAGGCAGAGCGCTGCGGCGATGCGCGAGCATCCCGGAGCGTGGCTCGCTGGGAGGAGCCGTTTGGGTGCGGCGCCCCATTCTGCGATCTGGTGGATTTGAAACCTCATGGGCTCCACTCCGCACTCTGTCGTATCGCGTCAGACATCCACCAGCAGGAAACAACGCACTGGCCCTGAGGGATTCTCCGGTCCTTTGCGAAGCTGGTCGGGTCAGTAGAGAAAGCAAGGCCAGATGACCACCAAGACATCCTGGGATCCGAGGACCATTTACCTCTACCTCGTCTGCCTGATCACGCTCGTGATGGTGATCTTTTCCACGGTCAACGTGGTCCGTTCGGTGATCGAACTGGCCTACCCCGAGCCGCAATTGGCTGTGCGCCCTATCAGCGCCCCCGCTCCCGGCGGCGAGGCGCCAGAGGTCGATGCGCGTGAGCTGGAGGAGCAGCGTGAGATGCAGAGGCGTTGGGCGCAGCGGAACGCTTTGCTCAATCTCGCCGGAAATCTGGCGATGCTTCTGCTTGCCGGTCCTCTCTACCTCATTCATTGGCGGCGCGTCAGGCAAGAGCACGGCGGGAATCCGGCCGCGCAAGGGGTTGAATCGGCCCGCTCGCAGGAGCGTTGACCCTGCCGACCGATGGCTTTCCTGTGCGCGTTGGCATCCCTCGTGCTCTGCGCGCGGGGAGCTCAGTGTGATGCTGCTGATCGCTCGCATGGTCTCATCATGGCGTGGCTCTGGCTGAGCCTCGCGGTTCCCTTATCTCGTGAAGGTGTGGAGAGAGCGAAATGAACGCAGTCGCAATCGTCGGAGCGGGTCCTGGGGGCCTGTTCGCGGCCTATGAACTGGCTAGCCGGGGCGTGTCGGTCACCGTCTTGGATATGGGCAAGGATGTGGATGAAAGGGATCGAGACAATCCCTTTGATCTCTTGCATGGCATGGGGGGATCTGGCACATTCTCCGATGGGAAAGTCAACTTTCATCCCCAGGTGGGCGGGGACCTGTTTGACTTTATGGATCAGGCCGCGGCATGGCAGCTCTTGAGCCATATCGAGGCGATCCTGGGGCAGTATGGGGTCGAGATCATCGCCACCGATGACACCGAGACACAGGAACTCGAGAAAAGCGCGGCCAAGTGCGGGATTCGCTTTCTGCCCATCAGGCAGGCGCATATCGGCTCAGATCACCTCACCGAGATCATGCGCTGTTTTCGTGAGGACTTACACGCCAAGGGGGTTCGCTTTCGCTTCAACACCCGGGTCTCCGATCTGCTCTGCCAGGGTCAACAGATCCAGGGGCTGGTGCTCCAAACCGGTGAGGCGGTCGCAGCCGATTACGTCGTCCTGGCGCCGGGTCGCGTGGGCAGCGAATGGATGCGAACGATCGCCCAGAAACATGGCCTCACGATCAGCTACAACCCGGTCGACGTGGGTGTGCGGGTCGAGGTGCCGGCCATCGTCATGGAAGATGTCATCCATGTGTGCTACGATCCCAAGTTTTACGTACGTGCGCCCACGTATGATGATCGTGTGCGCACCTTTTGCGTTTCGCCCCATGGCTTTGTGGTCAAAGAGGTCTACGACGGCCACATCGTGGGTGTGAATGGCCACGCTCTCAAGAGCCAGCAATCGGGCAACACCAACTTTGCCCTGCTGACCAGCATCAACCTAACCGAGCCGGTGGAGAGCACGAGCGCCTACGGCATCTCGATCGCCCGACTCGCCACTACGATCGGCGGCGGGCGTCCCATCCTCCAGAGCCTTGGCGATCTCCGTCGGCACCGACGCTCCACCTGGTCCCGGTTGAGCAAGAGCCCCGGCGATGTGGTTCCCACCCTGACCGATG
>JAFGLK010000339.1 GCA_016928125.1 Anaerolineae bacterium | reverse complement strand
GGGCTACTTTCAGGTTCTCTTTGGCGGTGGAGATGCCCGCCTGGTGCTGACCGATCCCGAGAATCCCAGCACGACCGGCGTCGACATTGAGGCGCATCCGCCCGGGAAGCGCTCTCAGGGGCTGGCCCTGCTCTCAGGTGGTGAGCGCGCCCTGGTGGCGACGTCCCTGCTTTTCGCCTTGCTCAGCGCGAACCCGGTGCCGTTCTGCTTCCTGGACGAGGTAGATGCCGCGCTGGATGAGAGCAATGTGACCCGTTTCCGCAGTCTGCTGACGGAGCAGGCTCAAGAGACCCAGTTTGTGGTCATCACCCACAATCGCTACACCATTGAGGCGGCCTCCACCATCTATGGCATCTCGATGGACGAGATGGGCGTTTCGCAGAGCATCTCGATGAAGATCGGCGCTGAGGCCGTTTCTGAGGCCTAGAGACGGGTGCTCAGCCTAGGGGTCAGTCTCGCCGTCCTCTGGCGCCGCCTCGGGGAACCCTGCCGGGAGCTCGAGCTCGGGCAGGCTGGGCAGATCGTCCAGCGACGGGATGCCAAAGTATTGCAGGAATTGCAGCGTGGTGCCATACAAAAGCGGCCGCCCCGCCTGAGGCAGCCGGTCGACGGCCTCGACCAACTGGCGGGCGATGAGCGTGCGGATCACGGCGTCCGAGTTGACGCCGCGCACATCCTCGATCTGTGCCCGTGTGATGGGCTGGCGGTAGGCGATAATGGCCAGCGTTTCCAGGGCGGCCTGTGAAAGGCTTCGGTCTCCATCGATGCCCAGGAAGCGCTCGACGACCAGGCTGGTCTCAGGTGCTGTGGTCATCTGCACCCGGTTGCCGGCGCGCGCGATGCGCAGCCCTCGGGCGTTGCAAGCCGCCCCGAGCCGCGCGAGTGCCGCCTCGATCTCCTGAGTTGGGGCGTCCAGAGCCCGCGCCAGATCTGTGATCGCCACGGGGCCATCGGCCACGAATAACACGGCCTCCAGGCCGCGCTGCAGAGCATCATCGTTCAAGAGCTCGCTCCATACCCTATCATGATGGATGTCATCGCCGCGCCCAATCGCCATCAGACCATGTGCTGGCGCCTCGGCCTGCTCCTGGCGCTACTCCTGGCCGGCTGTAGGGCCGCATCTCCGCCGGATCGCGCCCCAGAGCGCGCCGTAACTGTGCGTCAGGAGGCCGCCCAGGCCCTCTATACGCGCTGGCATGCGGCACTCAGCTCAGATCGCGATCCCCTCGAGCTGTGGGCCACCGAAGAGGAGCTCACCTCCCTGGCGGCGCTCAGCCTGGCGAACTCGTCAGTTCAGGGGCTCGTCGTCTGGCTGACCTCGCAAGGCGTGCGACTACGAGCCGACCTGAATCTAGCTGGGCGGCACACGCTCGAGGCGTGGCTGGCGCTTGGGCAGGCCGACGGCGTGCCGCAGGTTGTCGTCGACCATGTCCGTCTCGACGGGCACCCGCTTCCTCGCCTGATCCGTCTCTCGATCGAGCAGGCGACAAATGATGCCCTCGCCGATGCCTCGCTGCCCGTCACGATCGAGCAACTGACCCTTGGCGAGGGCTCACTGTACATCTTGGCCCATCCCAGATAGCCCAGAACTCGCCTCTCAGGCCTTCTTGTTCCGAGTTGTCTCGGGCTCTGGAGCGCCCGCCTCCCCTTGCTCCGACGCGGCCGCCGATGGCTCGGCGCTCAGAGAGGGCGCACCAGCTTTGCGCAGCTCCTCGGACACGGCCTCTGGCTCAGGGCCCGGCGGCGTGCTGAGCGCCTCGCCCCCCAGAGGGCCGGTGGACGGCATGGTGCCTCGCGGATACGGCTCATGGCGCACGTTCACCTGAACCTTGCCGCGAATCTTGACCCCCAACTGGCCCTCGACGATGTCGCGCACCAACTGCGTGATCTGGCTGGTGAGCACCGGCACATTCACCGAAGGGCTCGTGTCGAGATCGATGGCCACCTCGACGTCGCCACCCCGGCTGCGCACCTTGGATTGCACTTTGCGCACCCCGGCTAGCTCGTCGATGCGGTACTCCAAGCTCTCGATGACGGACTGTACGCCCAGCCGGACACGCCCGTCTTTGGTGCGGATCCTGACCGTCTTGCGCCGCCCGCGACGGATTTCGCCCCATAGGAGCAGCACCAGAACGAATGCCAAGACCCCCAGCGCAATCTCATAGATCAGGAAGAACTGATCGTCAAAGATCGACTCGGCAAACACCTCGATCCAGGTGCGGACGAAATCCACCACCGTCAGGGGCTGCAGCATGAGAAAGATCGCCAGAGCCAGACCAATCAGGATTGCGAGGATCATGATGATGCGGTTGAATATGTTCATCAAATGCCTCCTTCTGTAGGGCAGGAGCGGCAGCCGCCAAGCGAACATCCTGTATCCCATTATACACGCATAGAGTGGATTCGTCCAGCGCATCTTTCGGGCCAAGTTGTGGCCCAAGATGCGCTGCACTCAGGGCAGGTCAAGCCAGCGCCGCGGATCCACGGGCGGGCGATAGAGATACGCGATGTGATGGGCGCCTGCCGCAAGGCGTACTGCCCGAAACATGTCGTCCGCGACGATGATGGGCACTGGGGACCCGTCCGCCGTCGCCGCCCAGCCTGGATAGGACAAGTCGGCCAGGATGAGATAGCTCTCCTCTGGAACCGCAATCGCGAGCTCGATGTACGTGTCGCCGTAACGGAGCACATCAGCGGCAATCAGGTCTGCTGCCCTCAGGTCCGAGGGGGTCGCGATTCCCCGGCCATGAGGCCGCACCCGATCGGCCGAAAGCGCATAGGCGCGTGGAAACGCATCCCGGTTGCGGTAGATAAGCACATCCTCGCTGCGGTAGACGATCTCATGATCACCCAGGCCGACCAAGTGGTTGAGCAGCGTGCGCTCGCCCGAGTGGCAATGGAGCCAAATGCGCTCGATGCGCACGAACGCCTCGGGTCGATGAGCCACCAGGCGCAGGGCATCGTAGGAGGTCGGCTCCTCGAGGCGGTAGATGGCGCGGTATGTGTGTCCGGGGTGGCTGCGCGGCGGAAAGCCGGAGCGAGCCGGCCAGGTCGAGGCGATCTCCGGCAGGGCATGCGCGATCTGGGCGCGAACATCATCGCGCTCGTAGGCCCACTCGGCGCTCTCGATCCCAGCGCGCAACGGCAGAATGCGTGTCCCCGTGTCACCGCGCAGCTCGATCTCAGCCGTCAGATGGCCATCCCGCAGGCTGGCCGCATGGCTGAGATACGACTCGACCTCGATGGCTGCCAGCGCTTGCGGCGGGAGGCGCAGCCAGCGCCCGACCGGCAGGGCGCCAAAGGGGTTGAGCACATCGTATAGCTCGCTGGCCTCGTCCACCGGCAACAACTGGGGGATCAGATAGTAGGCCACATTGAGGCGATTCAGCCGCGCCGGCGTCAAGTGATCTACATAGGCCGCATAGTTCTGGGGGATCAACGGCGCATAGAGATTGGCCGCCTGGATCCCATGGTGGGCTGCCAGGTTGGGATAAAGCGATTCCCGCATGACGGTGAGATCTGGGAGGATCTCCTCCTTGGTATAGATGCGAAACAGCCCCCCTTGCTCGCGCAAGAAGGCCAGGCTGTGTGGGGGAGTCTGGATCGCATCCAACTGCCAGGTCGCATTGTAGGTGCGATCGAGCACCAGGCCGTAGGCGTACAGGTCGCCGCACACCACGAGACAACCGAGCGTCAGCCACACCCGTCTGGACAGCTGACGCACGGCCAGGCAGGCGCCCGCGCTGGCGAGAGCAAGGACCAAGGGCGCCCACTGCCACACGTCGATGAGGGCTTGCGTATCCGGTTGGGCGAGCATGAGGCCCAGAAGGCCGGCCAGAACCAGCAGAACCGCGGCCGCCAGGCCGCGCCCGATCGCTGTGCTCTGGCGCGGCGAGCTCTTGGCCAGCGCATCCGCGCCTAGGCCAGCGAGGGTGGCCAAGCCGAAGCTGGTCCAGAGCAGGTAACGCGCCGGGACGCGAAAGAGGTTCACTACCGGTACATGCCGTAGCCAGCGATAGAGCGGGTTCCAGCGCCCCAAGGCCAACGCCAGCCCGGCCAGCGCCAGTGCCGCGAAAAAGCCCGTCAGACGCCTATCGGCGCGCCCGATGGCCAGTCGAGCGAGGACCAAAGGCAGCACGCCGATGTAGAGCATGAACTCGATGGAGCCCTCGGGGTAGGGGTTGCCCAGCGCAAAAGGGGCCACCAGGGTGGCACTCAATAGGGGATGAAAGGAGTAGCTGGTAAAAAACTCGCCGCTCAGACCACCGGCGCGCTGAGACAGCTGCCCCAGCTCGCCCGAGGCCACAAGCTGTGGTGCCCCGACAAGCACCCCCAGCGCGAGCGCTCCGGCGGCCAGGCCCCACACCGCTCCGGTGCGGAGCTGCGTCCTTGGCCCGAGCCAGCGGCTCGCCAGGACAAAGAGCGCCGTGGCGGACAGGCTCAGCAGCGAGATTTGGGCGTGTCCTGCCAGGAACTGGAGGCCAATCACCATAGCCAGCAGGAGCGCGAAAGGCGCGGCTCTGCGCAAGCTCGGACTGGTCGCCAGCCGCCAGCTGGCGTAAAAGAGCCAGGGTATCCAGGCCATCACGGCGATGATGCTCGGGTGGCTCAGGTGGGCCACCATCACGCCGCCGAGGGCAAAGGCGCAGGCTCCCAGATAGGCCGCCCCCGCTGAGAGGCGCAGCTCCCGCAGGAAGACGTAAAAGCCTATCCCAGCGATGAGGTAATGCAGGACGATCCCGAGGCTGAGAGCCAGCCCGGGTGGCAGCAGGGCGTAAAGCGCCCAGTAGACGGGGTAGAGGGCACCGGCCTCGCCCTCCGCCAGCAGAGGGTAACCTGCGCCCATGGATGACGTCCACCATGGGACGCGGCCGGCGTGCAGAGACTCACTGAGCAGAGTGCCTTGGGGAAGATAGAGCCGGGCGATGTCCCCCGGGTAGTAGGCGCGGCCCGCAAACAAGACCTCGGCAAAGAATAGCCCGATCAAGCCTGCCATGAACAGCCAAAGCCAAAGGCACGCACGGCTGGCCTTTCGCTTGGGTGCACGTGGTGCCATGGATCGCCTGTCTTCGCAACGAGGGAAGCCCCCCTGAGCGAGCTTCCCCCATCTATGGCCAGCCTGAGCTAAAGAGCCTAGTCGTACACTGGTCGGATGCCCATATAGACGGGACCGCCGGTCAGAACCCGAAGCAGCACGTCGGGGGGACGGCGATCGATCAACGCATGCAACTGCTTGACTGTGAGGGGCTGATTGCCATTGGCCAGGAACGTTCGGAACACTGCCTCAATGATGGATGTGGTCGGCTGGATATAGTCGGGACGGATGCTACAACAGGCGCGCAGCGTATGCCACAGAGCATCCACGCGGGTCACCTCGCCGGTCTGTTCATCTACCCAGTCGATCTCTTGGAGGCCATGGTAGCTCTCCTCGTAAGTTGCACGGCACTCATCGCAGAGGGTCCCTCGGATGATGACGCGGATATCGCGTTGGTTCTGCTTCCACCAGTCAAGATCGATATGGAACCGAGTGTCTGTTGTCGGGCGCTGCCACGCTAGGGGCATTCGGTCTCCTCCCTACCTGCCAACGTACTGGATGACTTGGTCGCGCACCAAATCAGCGCGGGTCGACAGGGGTCGCTCGCGCATCTGCTCTGCGGTTTCGTAGGTCTGCCCCTCAAGGGCCACGTCGTAGGCCCAGAAGCCGTCCCCGACGGGATCAAAGCAGGCATTATGGGTCAAATACTCGGCGATCGGCACCATGCCGCTGCGCCGCATCATGTTGATCAGGGAATAGAGGCTCTTGATGTGGACCAAGCCGCGGCTGCTGAGCTTCGCGAGTTCCTGGAACCCGCGCCGAATCAGCGCCGGCAAAGGTGTTCCCGCGGCCTCAACCCTGGCCATGTGCGCGGCGACGGCCGGCATGTCTGGAACGGCCATGAAGAGATTGCGATCGCAGCGGATGTCCACCATCGCGCGCTGCATCTGCACAACCAGCGCACCCTCCGCGACAGACACGGAACGCAGCCAGTCGCTCCTGCGGCTTCGGGAGCTTACGGTCGTGAGGGTGAAGGTCATCGGCTCGGTGGCCGCGGCCAGCGTGATCTGCCCACCCACCTGCATGCCCACGGCCTCGAACCACTCCGCAAATCCGCACATGTACTTCTCCGCCGGCAAGACCCATATCTGGAAGCGCCTATCGCTGGAGGCGTCCACCATGGAGATCGGGAAGTGATCGCCAGGTAGCGAACGGACCAAGCGCAGGAACTGGTCAGTGGCGGGCAGAGTTCCTGCATACAGATGCGGGAAGGTCACCTCGTAGCTGATCTCAGTGGATGGACGAGCCGAGATGCCGCTGACGTCATCCAGTTCGTCACCCACCTTCTCGACCAGGTCCAGCAGTGTGATGCCGATCTGCTCGCCGCCCACGGCCTTGAAGGCCGGGCGGAGCACGGTGGGACGCTGAAACACGGCCTCAGGCTCCAAAGCGCGCAGATACCAGAGCGACTTGCCTCCCAGGGATACCTCGTCAAAGCGCCCATCCTCGCCCAGTGCCCGGTTAAAGGCGAACAGCTGAGCCTCGGACGACCCGCCCAGATCCAATCCCAGTTCGGCCAGGATCTGGGTGGCTGCCACCGGCTGCCCGGCCTGATCGATCATGGCCTCAGCCAGGTTCAGATGGCCCACGTGCACCTCAGGCAGGAGCTCCTTCAGGAACCAGAGCTTGCCAAAGGGCATGAAATCGCTGTGTTCCGTCAGCGCTTGCTCGAGCTTGGCGCGCACATAAGGCTCGAAGAGCTGGATGAGGGACTCTTCGTCCAGGTCTACGACGGGATCCAATACGAGCGTCTCGGTCGGCCGGTTGAGGGGGTGCTCATGGTCAAAGCCGACGGCAAACTCACGTTCCTCGCCGCTTTCGAAACTCACGCGGATGACGTCAAACGGGCCATACCTGGGATTCTGCCCAGGCCGAACCTCTGCCACCGTCCCAAGCCTGAAATCCAAGGCCGAGAAGATCACCTCGTCCCCGATACCAAAGCGATCCATGGGCCGGTAGATCCGTCCACGGTTGGCGATCTGAACCGCCAACTCGCGTTCCTTGCGAAAACGCTCCCGAATGATCTGCGCTGCCAATTCGCCCAGGCCTCGGGGAACACCCGATTCCAGAATCATCCCGGTCGCTAGGTTCAGGTCCTCAGCGGAGACCTCGTACTCCTGGCGCCAAAACTGCTCGCTCTGAGTTCGCATTCTGCGAATCGCCATCTCTCACTCCATACATGCCCAATCTGGCTTGTGCATCGCCGCCGGCCCCTGCTGCCGACGGCCAACGCTAACGAAGGCCTCGGGCAGTGCAGCTCCGAAGCCTTCACACGGCTGTGGGCGAAACAGGACTCGAACCTGTGGCCCCTTCCTTGTAAGGGAAGTGCTCTCCCAGCTGAGCTATTCGCCCCTGCACGACAGTCTAGTTTAGCACACAGTCGGCGCCGCGTCAAAGCTGAAAGACGCCTGCCCGATGCAAGAAAAGCGCAATAAACTCATGCTGCAGGATGGCGGGGCGCCTGACGACGAGGGCCAGCTGATAAGCGCGGGAACAGGGGCCTGCATCACATCGTCTCTGGCGCCGACATGCCCATCAGCGCGAGCGACCGCTTGAGGATCAGTTGGCAGGCACGCACCAGTTGGAGCCGCGCGCGCGTGATCGCCTCATCCGCGGGGTCCGAGCTCACCACGCGGCAGTCTCGATAGAAGGCATGAAATGCGGCCGCCAACTCGTGAGCATAGTAGGTGAGATGGTGAGGCGCCAGTTGACGCGCGGCCATGCGGATCACCTCGGGTAGCCGCAGCATGCGCCGGATCAGCATCAGTTCCGGTTCAGAGGTGAGCAGGGAGAGATCGCCATCCATGTCGGTCAGCTCGTGGCCCTGGGTCTCAAGGGCATGGCGCAGGATTGACGCGATGCGCGCATGGGCGTACTGGATATAGTACACGGGGTTCTCGTCCGATTGCTCCTTGGCCAGCTCGATGTCAAAGTCCATCTGGCTATCGACTGAACGGGAGAGCAGAAAGTAGCGCATAGCATCCGAGCCGACCTCATCCAGCACTTCGCGCAGCGAGACGATGTCGCCGGTGCGCTTGGAGAGCCGCACGATCTCGCCGCCGCGCTTGAGCGTCACCAACTGGTAGGCGACGATCGTCAGGCGCTCGGGGTCCAGCCCCAGCGCCTCCATCATCGACTTCATGCGCGGAATGTGGCCCTGGTGGTCGGCGCCCCAGACGTCGATCACCCGCTCAAAGCCGCGCTCGACGAACTTGTTGTAGTGATAGGCGATGTCCGAGGCAAAGTACCCCGGCGAGCCATCAGAGCGAACGATCACCTCGTCCTTGGCACCCCCAAGGTCGCTGGCCGTGAACCAAACCGCGCCGTCGCGCAGCGCCAGATGGCCGCCTTGGCGCAGGATCGACATCACGCGGTCGAACTGCCCGTCCTCGTAGAGCGAGCGCTCGGAGAACCAGCGGTCGTAGATGATGCCCATGGCGGCCAGGTCATCGCGGATCCCCTGCACCACCAGCTCCAGCCCCAGCGCCCCGATGGCCGAGATCGCCTCATCGCGGGGAAGATTCAGAAACTCGGCGCCCCGCTCGTTCGCGATGCGTGCGCCCATCTCGGTCAGGTGAGGGCCCAAGTACCCGTCCTCGGGCACTTGTTCGGCATCGTTTCCCAGAGCCTGGGCATAGCGAGCAAAGAGGCTCTGACAAAAGAGCGCGATACGGCTGCCGGCATCGTTGACATAATACTCGCGCTGCACGTCATAGCCGGCGGCCTCGAAAACCCTCGCCAGCGCATCCCCCAGCACGGCATTGCGCGCTGAGCCCATGTGCAGGGGGCCGGTCGGGTTCGCGCTGACATACTCGACCTGCATGCGGCAGCGCTCGGGCAACTCGATGCGCCCATAGCTATCGGGATCCTCCAGGATCACGCCGACCTGTGCCGTGAGCCATTCCGGGCTGAGGTGAAAGTTGATGAATCCGGGATGAGCCACGCTGGCAGAATCGAGAAAGGGCAGCTCGGGGAGTCGTTTGACCACCGCCTCGGCGATCTGCACGGGCGCCATACGGGCGAATCGCGCGAGCTGCATGCATACGGGACAGGCATAGTCGCCCATCGATTCCTGCTTGGGGCGCTCGATGGGGATCTCTGAGGGCATCTCAAAGGCGGGCAGTTGGCCACTTTTCTGAGCCTTTCGAATCGCTTTTCTCACCGCCGCCTGCAACTGCTCGTCGATCATATCGATTTCATCTCCATCCAATTCTGCCCTACTGCCGCGTCGACTTTGAGGGGCACGTCCAGCTTGTAGGCCTGGCTCATGATGCCGACGACCAGCTCCCGAGTCTCGCTCAACTCCTCCTCGGGCACCTCGAGGACGAGTTCATCGTGCACCTGAAGCACGAGCTGGGCCGCCAGCCCACCTTCAGCGAGGTGCTCGTGCAGTTCGATCATGGCCAGCTTGATGATGTCGGCGGCGCTGCCTTGGATCGGCATGTTGACCGCCGCCCGCTCGGCGGCGCGCGCCGCCTGACTGCGGGGCGCGTTCTTGAGCTCGGGGAACAGCCGTCGGCGCCCCATCACGGTCTCCACATAGCCGTGCTTGTGGGCAAAGGCGATCGTCTCTTCGAGGTACTCCTTGACGCGGCTAAAGCGCCCAAAGTAGGCGGCGATGAACGCACGGGCCTGTTCTGCGTCCAGGTCTGTGCGCGCCGCCAGGCCGAACTCGCTCATGCCGTACATCAGCCCAAAGTTGATGGCCTTGGCCAGACTGCGCTGCTCATAGCTGACCTCGTTGAGCGCCACGCCAAAGATGGCCGCCGCGGTGGTCGCATGCACGTCCTCGTCGCGGTCAAAGGCCCCCAGCATCTCAGGGTCCTTGGACAGGTGCGCCAGGAGGCGCAGCTCCACCTGGGAATAGTCGCAGCCCAGCAGGAGGTGGCCCGCAGGGGCCACGAACGCGCCGCGTACCTCGCGACCGATCTCGCTGCGAATGGGGATATTCTGCAGATTGGGATCGCTGGACGACAGCCGGCCTGTGCTGGCACCGGTCTGGTTGAACGAGGTGTGCACGCGGCCCGTGCGCGGATTGATCAGCGCGGGCAGGGCATCCACATAGGTACCCCTGATCTTGTCGATCTGTCGGTATTGCTCGATCAGCCCGATGATCGGGTGCTCGTCCTTGAGCGCCTCCAAGACATCGCTGGCGGTGGAATAGCCCGTGCTTGTGCGCCGCTGGACCGGCAGCCCCAGCTCCTCAAAGAGCACGACGCCGAGTTGCTTGGGCGAGTTGATGTTGAGGCTGTGTCCCGCCTGCTTGAAGATCTCCTGGCTCAGCTGCTCCAGCTGCGCGCTCATCTCGCGAGACATGCGCGCCAAATAGTCGGCATCCACCGCCATGCCATGCTTTTCCATGCTTGCCAGCACCGGCACGAGGGGCATCTCGAGCTCGGCGAAGAGCTTGGTGAGGTGCTGCTCCTCCAATTCAGGCAAGAGCACGTGCAGCAGACGCAAGGTCATATCGGCATCGGCGCAGGCATAGGGGGCCGCGCGGGCGATGGACACCTTGTCCATCGTCGTTTGGTTGCGACCCGATCCGATCAGCTCGGTGATCTCGGTCATCTCGACGCCCAGTCGCTGCCAGGCCTGCTCTTTGAGCCCGATGCCACGGCCTGAGGGGGCCAACAGCCAGGCGGCGAGCATGGTATCCTCAAGCGGGCCCCGGACGGGCAGGTCGTGTTGATCTAGCACGAGCAGATCGAACTTGGCATTGTGCATCACTTTGGTGAGGCCTTCATCAGCCAACACCGGCCCGAGCAACTCCCTCACGAGGTCCACAGGCAGTTGCGGCTCCCGACTGAGGCGTGGGTCGTGGCCCACCGGGATGTAATAGGCCTCACCCGCCGTGGCGGATAGCGAGATGCCCACCAGCTTGGTCTGCATCGGATCGGTGCTGGTGGTTTCGGTGTCGAGGGCCAGGCGCTTGCTCTTGGCCAGCGACGCCACCAGTCGCTTCAGTGCCTCGCGGGTGTTGACGACCTGGTAGCTGCCCAGGTCGGCGCTGGGCATAGGCCCCTGGGCCGCCTCGGGCAGGTCGCCAAACAGCCCGAGCTGCTCGCCGTCGGCCGGCGGGCGGCCCGGGATACGGCTGACGAGGGTGCCGAATCCGAGCTCGCGCAACAGATCCATGACCGCATCTCGGTCGAATGCGCCCCACTTGCCTCGCTCCACATCGAGCTGAATGTCCACGTCGCGCACGATCTCAACCAGATGCCGGCTCAGCTCCGCCGATTCGCGGCCCTCCTCCAGCGCTTTGCGGAAACGGGTCGAGCTGATCTCTGGCAGATGCGCATAGATCCCCTCGAGCGTGCCGTACTCCTGCAACAGCTGTGTGGCTGTCTTGATCCCTACACCCCGCACGCCGGGGATATTGTCCGAGGAGTCGCCCGTCAAGGCCTTGAGATCGACCAGTTGCTCCGGCTTGAGGCCATAGCGCTCCTGGATGGCCTTCTCGTCATAGAGCTGCACATCGCCGATGCGCCCCCGCGGGGAAAGCACTGTGACCTGAGGCGTGATGAGCTGAAAAGTGTCGCTATCTCCGGTGACGATGATCGTCTCGAGGCCTTGCTCGCTGGCCTGCCGAGCGAGTGTGCCCAGGAGATCGTCGGCCTCATAGCCCTCGACCATGAAAATCGGGATGCCGAGCGTCTCGGTCAGTTGCTGAATGCGCCCAAACTGAGGCCGCAGATCGCCTGGCGTCTCGAGGCGAGTGGCCTTGTACTCCTCGTACTCCTCGTGACGGAAGGTACGGCCGGCGTCAAAGGTGGCCACCACATAATCGGGCTGATGGTCATCAATCGCCTTGAGCAGGATATTCGCATACCCGAAAGTCGCATTGGTGGGCTCGCCTGAGGGACCGCTCAAGGGCGGGATGGCATGGTAGGCCCGATAGGCCAGCGCATGCCCGTCGATCAGCATCAGCGTCTTGCTCATGGGGTTCCCCTTTCTCTCCTGAATGAGATTATACCACAAGCGTGGGTCGCGACAATCAGCTCGCCCTGTTGGCGAGTTCGCGCCTCGGCTGTATACTCCTGACGATACCCTGAAGTGGAGGTGTGTTATGCGCGTGGCAGTCATCGGCAGCAGAGGACAGCTTGGCTCGACCCTGATGGGCTTGTTGCCCGCAGAGGAGACGCTGGGCATGGATCTGCCCGAACACGATGTCACCGATCTCGAGAGCAGCGTAGACATTCTGAAGGCCTTTGAGCCGGACGTCATCCTCCACACAGCGGCCATGACCGACGTGGACGGCTGCGAGCGCGACCCGGAGCAGGCCTATCGCATCAACGTGTTGGGCACTCGCAACGTGGCGGTGGGCGCCCAGGCCTGCGACGCGGCCCTGGTCTACATCAGCACTGATTACGTGTTTGACGGCGCGCGCGACGAGCCCTACTGGGAATACGATGGCGCGAATCCTCTGAGCGTGTATGGCCGCACCAAATGGGTTGGCGAGACGGTCGTTCGGGACCTCTTGAGCCGCTTCTTCATTGTGCGCACCGCCTGGCTGTATGGGCCTGGCCCGCGCAACTTTGTGCGCACTGTGCTGCGCCTGGCCTCTCAGCGGGACGAGCTCAGCATGGTGACGGACGAGGTCGGTTCGCCCACTTACGCCGCCGACCTGGCGCAGGGCCTGCTTCAACTTGTGGCCCAGCCGGCCTATGGTGTGTATCATCTGTCCAATGCCGGCGCCTGCTCGCGCTACGAATGGGCCCAGGAGATCCTGCGGCTGGCCGGGCGCTCGGATGTGCGGCTCTTGCCGACCACGAACTATCCGCGCGCCGCGCGGGTGCCCAAGCACTGCGAGCTGCGCAACTTTTTCGGGGCCGAGCTGGGCATCACCATGCGCCCCTGGCGCCTGGCCCTGGTCGACTATTTCGCCGCCGAGAAGCTGGGGTAGCGACGAACGATGTCCTCTCCGCGCGCTTCGGTGATCATCCCGAACTGGAACGGCCTCGCCCTGCTGAGGCCTTGTCTCGACTCGCTGCGCAAGCAGAGCCTGGACTCCTTCGAGGTGATCGTCGTCGACAATGCCTCAAGCGACGGCTCGGCGGCTGCGCTGGGCGCCGAGTACCCCGAGGTGCGCACATTGTGCTTGGATAGGAATCTGGGCTACAGCGGCGGCTGCAACGCCGGCATGCGCGTCGCGCGGGGCGAGATCCTGGTCCTGCTGAACAATGATATCGAGGCTGACCGCGAGTGGCTGCAGGAATTGATGGCAGCCCTCGATCGCCATCCCGAGTGTGGATCGGCTGCGTCTCGCCTGATGGTCTACGCCGACCGTGACGTGATCCATTCGGCGGGCGATCTCTATCGTCGGGATGGCACACCTGATTCGCGGGGCGTCTGGACCCGTTACGGACCTCCCTATGATCAGGAGTGTTATGTGTTTGGCGCATGTGGTGGCGCCGTGGCCTATCGACGCGCCATGCTCGACGAGATCGGCGACCTGGAAGAGCGCTTTTTCATGTACTGCGAGGACGTGGATCTCAACTGGCGCGCCCAACTCGCGGGCTGGCGCTGCGTCTATGCTCCCCGCGCCGTGGTGTATCATCACCTCAGCGCCACGGGCGGCGGCGCGCTGTCAAGCTACTATGTGGG
>JAFGLK010000046.1 GCA_016928125.1 Anaerolineae bacterium | reverse complement strand
ACCAGCGCTCTCGCTGGCAATAGCTCTCGCGCTGAGAGATGATATCCGGCGGCAAGACATGCACGTGAGCATCCACGATCAACATGAACTTATTGTCAATCGCCGCGGGCCATCTGTCAAGTTGCGCTGGCCGACTTTGACAGAAAGGTGCGATCTCCTCATAATCGAGTCCCTGACGCTATATCGCTTCCTGGAGATGGCATGACAGACAAATGGGCGCTGACCATACCTGGGGTCGTCATGGCAGCGCTTCTGGGCCTTGTCGCGGCCTGTGGCGTCGTGGCACCTGGAAACCAAGCAGCCACAGCGCGCACACCCACCGCTGATTATGCCGCGCTCGAGACAGCGGTGGCGATCAAGTTGGCGGCCACGCTCACGGCCAAGGCTCCCACGCCGACGCACACCCCCCAGCCCACCTTGACTCCTAGGCCCTCCGCAACCCCCACGGAGCAGAGACGTTCGCCAACCCCCGAGCCCAGCCCCACGGCGACAGAGGCCTTTCAGGGTCTCGCGCATGCGCTGGCCTATGTGCGGATTACGGCCGATGATGCCGATAACATCGTTCTGCGCGACTTGGATAGCGGCGAGGAGCAGGTGCTGACGCACTTTACGGCGCAGCGCAACATGAGCGATCTGGGTTGGTCGCAAGATGGCGAGTGGCTCGTCTTTGTGAGCTCGCACGACTATATCTCGAGTCGTAACAACGAACGCAACATCTTTATGATGCGCGCCAATGGCACCGACTTGAGGATGGTGACCGGGGACTATATGGCGCCGGACGAGGCGCCCGGACCGTATGCTGAGCTGTCAGGGCGTGTCCTCAATGCCCCGAGCACCTGCCGCGTTTTTGCTCAGGGCGCAACGGGCGCTGTGTTGACCGACGAGGAGGGGCAGTTCGAGATTCCGGGCGTGTCGCTCTCGGCTCGTTGGGTGCGGGCCGTCTCACAGAGCGACGATATCCTGTTTGAGGGCGACCTGGATCTCGTCGCAACCGGAGAATCGTTCGAGCCCGTATCCTTGACGGTCGAGCCGCGGGGACAGGGTTGGAGACAGGCGAGCCTTTCACCTGACAACCGCATCGTCGCGGGCACGTTCTATACGTGGACCTTGAACGCTGAGGGCGAGATGCAGACCTCTCTCGAGGGGCTGCTCTACGATCTGGAGACCCGAGAAGTGACGACGCTGCAGTTGCCCGAGGAGGCGATTCTCAATGGCCTGGCCTGGTCGCCACGTGGCGATCAGGTGGTCGGGGCTCTGACGGGTGAGGAAGGTGCCCTCCTGTGGCTCTGGGATACGGAAGGGGCCTCGCTGGGCCCTCTGATCGAGGTGGCTCAGCCCGAAGATCAGCTGCTCAGCGCCGCACACCCGGCCTGGTCGCCGCACGGGTCGCTGATCGCTTTTGAGCTGCGCCGCCACGCCTGGTGGGGGGACCCCCAATACCGGATCGACATCATGATCGCCTCATCATCGGGAGAGAGCATCAATGCCCTGGTTGAGAGCGAATGGGGCGCCGACGCCAAGCTTCCTGCCTGGTCAGCGGATGGCAGCGAGCTGTTCTACCAACTCTCCTTGGGTGAACCGGCAGATGAGCATCAGGCCAAAACCAGCGGAGACCTCTGGTCGGTCAGCTTGGCGCAGCCCACGCCCAAGGCTTGGACCGAGGATGGCCAGAGCTACCTGCCTGCTCTGCGCCCCATGACGGCCCGCTAGCCTGCTTCGATCGCCCACCAGGCCCTCTCCCTTCGAGCCATTCATTCTCTACCCTCTCGATCCGTTCGGGCAAGATGCCCGGTGCGACTCCTTTTGACATCCTCGGAAGGCTGGATATACTCTACAAATTAGGGTATCCTAATTCTTGGATTGGGTATGGCGAAAACTCTGACCCGCATGATCTCACAGCGGGCAGTCATATCTCAACGAAAGCGAGCCAGCCTTGAGAGAGGATCATCTGGTGCCTCTATCCGACCTAGCCAGCGGCGAGCAGGGCGTTATCGTTCATCTTCGGGGAGGACACGGCTTTCTCGGGCGTCTGGCGGCCTTGGGTTTCACGCCCGGGGCTACGTTGAGCGTCGTGCGCAACTCTGGCCACGGGCCGGTGCTCGTCAGCATTCTGGACACGTGTATAGCGCTCGGACGGGGCCAGGCCGGACATGTGCGCGTGCGCCCAAGCGGGCGGGCCCGGCGCTAGAGGGCGTATTTCCGATGCATACGTCGCGGACTGCCCGATTGGCCCTCGCCGGCCAGCCCAATGTCGGCAAGAGCACGGTCTTTAACATACTCACTGGCCTGACGCAACACGTGGGGAACTGGCCGGGCAAGACGGTCGAGCAGCGCGTGGGCACCTTTGAGCATCATGGCATGATGTTCAGTTTGGTCGACCTGCCAGGCACCTACTGCCTGACGGCTGCCTCGCCCGAGGAGGTCATCGCTCGCGACTATATCATCCATGAGCAGCCCGATGTGGTCATCGTGGTCATCAATGCCGCCTCGCTGGAGCGCAATCTCTACCTGGTGGCCGAGCTTCTGGCCTTACCGGCGCCGATCGTCATCGGCCTGAATATGATGGATGTAGCCAGGCAGGAAGGCTTCCAGATTGAGCCTCAAGTCCTCTCAGCCGCCATCGGCGTGCCGGTGATTCCGATGGTCGCTTCGCGAGGGCAAGGGCTGCATGAGTTGGTCGATGCGGCTGTCAAAGTGGCCGCATCGGGGCCAGAGCGTGAGCCTAATCGCCCAGAGATCAGGGACGACCATCGCGCTGTGGCCGACCAATTGCGGAAACTGATCGAGCCCCAAGTGCCCGAGCCCTACCCTGTAGACTGGGTGGCCATGAAGCTGCTCGAGGGCGACAGTGAGATGATGGCCATGATGCAGAAGCGGCTGCCCTCCGAGATCTGGGACGAGGTCGGGGCTGTGCTGCATGCACATGAGGATGCCATCATCGCTGTGGCGGGTGGGCGCTATGAGTGGATCCGACGGATGACCCGCGCCGCGCTCAAGCGCCCCCGTGCCGGGCGCATCACGGTCACGCAGCGTGTGGATAGTGTGGCCACCCACCCCTTCTGGGGTCTGGTCATGCTGGCCATCGTTCTAGCCGCCATCTTTGGCCTGACCTATGCTCTGGGCAGCCCACTGCAAGATTGGATGGCGGTTCGCTTGATTGAGCCCATCGCAAGGTGGACCTCCGAAGCGCTCAGCGACGGCCCTCCTTGGCTATCGGGGTTGATCGTCGATGGGGTCATCGGGGGCGTCGGCACGGTGCTCACCTTCCTGCCCATTCTGGCGCTCTTTTTTGCGACCATGGGGCTGCTCGAGGATGTGGGCTACATGGCCAGGGCCGCATACGTCATGGATCGCTTTATGCATGGCGTCGGGCTGCATGGCAAGAGCTTTATGCCGCTGTTTCTTGGGTTCGGCTGCAGCGTCCCGGCGATCATGGGGACGCGCATCATCGAGTCGCGGCGCAGCCGGCTGCTGACCATCCTCCTGGCCCCTCTGGTGCCCTGCACGGCGCGTCTGTCCGTCCTGGCCGTCTTGGTGCCCATCTTTTTCCCGGCCTATCCTACGCTGATATCCTGGGCGCTGACGGCCCTGCCTATCCTCGTCTTGGCGATCGCGGGCGCACTCATCAAAGGGCTTTTCCTGCGGGGCGAACTGGATGCATTCATCATGGAGTTGCCGCTCTACCATGTGCCCCATCTGCGCACGATCGGGATCACGGTATTGAATCGATTGCGGAGCTTTCTGCACAAGGCGGGGACCGTGATCCTGGTGATGTCCACGGCAGTATGGGCTCTGGCGATCCTGCCGCATGGCGAGATCGAGTCGAGCTATTTGGCGATCGTGGGGCGTGCGCTGGAGCCCGTTGGCTCTCTGATGGGTCTGACCTGGAGGCCGCTTGTCGCCATCTTCGCCAGTTTTGTGGCCAAAGAGAACGCCGTGGCTACGCTGAGCGTGCTCTACGGTGTGGGCGAGAGCCCGAGCGCTTTGGCAAAGGTCTTGTCAGGGGAGTTCACCTCAGCCTCTGCGCTCGCCTTTTTGACGGCAGAGATGCTTTTCATCCCCTGCGTGTCGACACTCGCCGCGATCAAACAAGAGGCAGGCTCATGGAAGTGGGTGCTCATCGAGCTGGCCCTGCTTGGCGCGCTCACGCTAGTGGGCAGCATACTCGCCTATCATCTGGCGCTGTGGGTCTTCTAGGCACGAAAGGGAGACAGCTTTGCTGCGCAAGCTACTACATCTGCTGGTGAGCGGTCGCGCATGGACGCTGCCGGAGCTGGCTCAAGAGCTGGATGTGGATCCAAGGCTGGTTCCTCAGATGCTGGCCGACCTGAGTCGCGCTGGCTATGTGCATGAGGTCCAGATGGCATGCACCGGGCGCTGTCAGCAGTGCGCAAAGCAGGGGACCTGTGGCTTGCACTTTGATGGGCGCATCTGGAGCGTCACGCCCAAGGCTCTTGAAGCAACTGAGGCAAAAGATTGACACGCCATGGGCGTCATGATATACTCGCGGCCAGACATAGGAGCAGGGGAAGTGAGGTGACAAGTCACCAGGTGACTGCGCTACGAGGTGACAGCGTCGCCTCGAACATT
>JAFGLK010000338.1 GCA_016928125.1 Anaerolineae bacterium | reverse complement strand
GAAACCTTCCTTGCGTACCACTCATCGTAACGGTTTCACACTATACATGCGATGAGAAGGGGTGTCAAAGCATTGCAGACGCGAGGCCCCAACTTGTGCAAACGCTCTCACGGGGCTATCATGGTGTCATTGTGATGAGGCGGGCATCCAGGAGAAGGAGGCGGACATGGCGTATCTCATCGGCATCGATGTGAGTACGACGGGCACCAAAGTGCTGCTGATTCATGAAGAAGGCCAAGTGGTGGCAGAGGCTACCGAAGAGTATCCCATGTACACGCCGCGGCCGCAGTGGGCAGAGCAAGACCCTGAAGACTGGTGGCAGGCCTGCACCAGGGCCATTCGACATGCCATTCGCCAGGCTGGCATCGATCCGAGTGAGATCGCCGGTCTGGGCTTGGCGGGCCAGATGCACGGCATGGTGATGTTGGATGCGGGCGGGCATGTGTTGCGACCGTGCATTATGTGGAATGATCAGCGCACGGGCGAGCAGTGCGAATGGATCATGAACGCCGTGGGACGTGAGCGCTTTCTCGAGTTGACGCTCAACCCCGCGCTGCCCGGCTTTACGGCCCCGAAGATTATCTGGACGCGCGAGAACGAGCCCGATGTCTATGCGCGTGCGGCCAAGGTGCTGTTGCCCAAAGACTATATCCGCTATCGTCTCACGGGCGCGTATGCTACCGAGGTCTCGGATGCCTCGGGCACGGTTCTGCTGAATGTGGGCCAGCGCAAGTGGAGCCATGAGGTTCTGGATGAGTTGGGCATTCCTAAGGAATGGATGCCGGACTGCTACGAGTCGGTCGAGATCACCGGCCGGATCACCCGAGAGGCCGCTGATCTGACGGGTATGCCGGCCGGACTGCCCGTGATCGGAGGTGGCGGCGACCAGGCGGCCAGCGCGGTGGGCACCGGGGTGGTCGAGCCCGGCTTGGTGTCCGTGACCATGGGCACCTCTGGGGTGGTCTTTGCCTACACCGACGAGCCCAGCCGGGATCCGCTGGGGCGGCTGCACACCTTTTGCCACGCTGTGCCCGGCAAGTGGCATGTGATGGGGGTGACGCTCTCGGCGGGCGGCTCGTTCCGCTGGCTGCGGGATACCCTGGGCCTGGGGGAAAAGACGATAGCCAGCTTGAGCGGCATGGATGCGTATGAGATCCTGACCAGCGAGGCGGCCACCGCGCCTGTGGCCTGCGAGGGGCTCATTTTCCTGCCCTATCTCACCGGCGAGCGCACCCCCTATCCCGATCCCAACGCCCGTGGCACCTTCTTTGGGCTGACCCTGCGCCACAGCAAGAGCCACATGGTGCGCGCCGTGATGGAGGGCGTAGCCTACAGTCTGCGAGACTGCATCGAGCTCTTCCGTGACCTGGCGATCCCGATCAACCAGGTCCGCGCCGTGGGCGGCGGCGCGCGGAGCGTGCTGTGGCGCCAGATCATGGCGGATGTGTTTGGGACCGAGTTGGTCACCACCAATGTCACCGATAGCACAGCCTACGGCGCCGGCCTGCTGGCGGGGGTCGGTACCGGTGTGTATGCCAGCGTGCCTGAGGCCTGCGACACGACCATCCGCATTACCGACCGCACCGAGCCCGAGCCTGCCGACCAAGCAACGTACAACGAGTACTATCCCGTCTACGGGTCGCTCTACCGGGCGCTCAAGCCAGCCTTCGATACGGTGGCGGCTATCGGCTAGATGATCACGACCTGTTTTCCCGCCAGAGCGCCCCGGTGACCATAGAAGCACGTAAGAAACATCATCAAACACATTGAGGCCATACACCATGGATGCATCCCGCTATCGTTTCCCTTCGCATCGCGCCACGGTCATGGGTTTTGGGGGCGCCGTGGCCACCAGCCAGCCGCTCGCGGCTCAGGCGGGTCTGCGCATGCTGCTGCAGGGCGGCAATGCCGCCGATGCTGCCATCGCTGCTGCGGCCACGCTCAACGTGGTGGAGCCGATGAGCACCGGCATCGGCGGCGATGCTTTTGCGCTGATCTACTGGGCTGAAGATCGACGCGTGTACGCTCTCAACGCCAGCGGCCGAGCGCCCTACGCCGCGACGCTCGAGGCCTTTCGCTCCCGCGGTTTGGATGAGGTGCCGCTGCGCGGCATCTTGCCTGTGACGGTGCCAGGTGCGCCGGCCGGATGGGCCGACCTGCTCTCTCGCTTTGGCACCTTGGGGCTGGATACCGTCTTGGGGCCGGCCATCGCCTATGCCGAGCAGGGCTTTCCCGTGAGCGAGGGCATCGCGGGCTCATGGCGAGGCGCGGAGGAGCTGCTGAAACGCGATCCGGCCGCGGCGCGTACCTATCTGGTCGGCGGCCGCGCGCCAAGGCCCGGCGAGCGTTTCCGCTCTCCCGATCTGGCGCGCACACTGCGGCAATTGGCGGAGCGCGGCCCCGAGGCCTTTTATCACGGCCAAGTCGCGCGCGCCATCGTGGCCACGTCGGAGCGCCATGGTGGCCTGCTGGCGATGCAGGACCTGGCCGACCATACCTCGACCTGGGTGGAACCCATCCAGGCAAACTACCGGGGCTATGATGTCTTTGAGTGCCCGCCCAATGGCCAGGGCATCGCCGCCCTGATTGCGCTCAATATCCTGAATGGGTTTGACCTGGGCTCGGTCGGCTTGAGCACAGAGGCTCTCCATCTGGAGATGGAGGCCGTCAAGCTGGGCATGACCGACGCGGCGCGTTATGTGGCCGATCCAGATCTGGCAGAGGTGCCGGTGCAAGGGCTTCTCTCATCCGCATATGCTCAAGGGCGGCGGGCCTTGATCCACCCGGATCGAGCCATCTCGGACCCACAAGCGGGGCTGCCGCCCGGCGGTTACGATACGGTCTATCTGTGCGCTGCCGATGGCCAGGGCAACGCCGTCTCGTTCATCAATAGCCTCTATCTGGGCTTCGGATCGGGGCTGGTTGCCGATGGAACGGGCATCGCTCTGCAGAATCGGGGCAACCTCTTCAGCCTGGACCCGCATCATCCCAACTGCATTGCGCCCCACAAGCGCCCCTATCACACGATCATCCCGTGCATGGTCACGCGAGAGGGTGACTTGGCCGTGTGCTTTGGTGTGATGGGCGGATTCATGCAGCCCCAAGGGCATGTGCAAGTGCTGGCGAATCTGGTCGATTACGGCATGGACCCGCAGACGGCCCTGGATGCGCCGCGCTTCTTCTTTGAGGGGGGCGACCGCTTTGCCGTGGAGAGCTTTTACGCGCCCGAGGTCTATGACGCACTGCGAGCCCGTGGACACCAGCTACATGTGTCTGATGCGGGCCATTATGGCGGGGGCCAGGTGATCATGGTGGATCCCGTAAGCGGGGCGTGGGTGGCCGGGTCAGAGCCGCGCAAGGACGGCTGCGCGCTCGCATTCTAGAGCCAGAGCGATTCATCTTGGCCAACGGGTGACAAGTTTGGGAGGAAGGTCAATGTCCGAGACCGTTCGCATTGGCATCATCGGGGCCGGCGGCATCGCCCGCGCGGCGCACATCCCTGGCTATCGCGCTCAGCCCGACGTGGAGATCGCCGCGATCTGCGATGTGGCGCCGGGCAAGGCCGCTGAGGCGGCGGCGCAGTTCGGCATCGCGCGCGCCTACGATGGCTATGCTGACATGCTCGCGCAAGAGACGCTGGACGCCGTCTCGGTGTGTACGCCCAACTACGCCCATTGCGAGGCCACCCTGGCGGCGCTCGCCGCGGGCTGTCACGTGCTGTGCGAGAAGCCGATCGCCATGAATCTGGCCGAAGGGCGCCAGATGGTTACGGCGGCGCGGGCAGCGGGCAAGGTGCTCCAGATCGGCCTGCATCAACGCTTTGAGCCGGAGACGCAGGTGCTCAAGCGCTTTATCGATGTGGGCGAGCTAGGGAGTATCTACTATGGCGAGGCCACGGCCCTGCGACGCCGCGGCATCCCCTCGTGGGGCGTGTTTACGCAAAAGGCTCTGCAGGGCGGCGGCGCGCTGATCGACATCGGCGTGCATAGCCTCGACAGGACCCTGTGGCTGATGGGCAACCCGCGGCCCTTGACGGTGCTGGGCGCCACTTACGATGCCCTGGGCAAGACCGGTGACGGTGGCGTGGCTTCGCGCTGGGGCGCCTGGGATGCAGCCAAGTTCGATGTGGACGATATGGGCGTGGCTTTGGTGCGCTTTGACAATGGAGCCACCCTGGTGCTGCGCGCCACCTGGGCGGCGCACATCGAGAACAACCTGGCCGAGACGCGCATCCTGGGCACCCTCGGTGGCGCCACGCTCAGCCCGCTCAAGGTGTATCGGGACGTTCACCAGACGATGGTCGATATCACCCCTGCATGGTTGCCCGAGGTCAGGGCGCACACCGCCGAGATCACTCATTTCATCGCCTGCGTTCGCGGCCAGGCAGAGTGTCTGGTGGTGCCAGAGCAGGTTCTGGATGTGCAAGCCGTGCTGGATGCGATCTACGAGTCGGCCAAGACCGGACATGAGGTCCGCCTCGATTAGGGTGTGAGCGGCCTCAAGAACGCAACTGCAGGCACAGCGCACTGTATCGGGGCGTGATGTGGGCAACGTGTCTCGGTTCATCCTGAATGCGACGCAACGATTCCGACTGCGGAGAGAGGGCATGAAGATACGGGTCGGCGTGGTGGGGCTCGGCATGGGGCGGCACCATGCCAGGGCTTATGCCGAGTGCGATCGGGCCGAGTTGGCTGCGCTTTGCGACCTCGATGTGGGGCTGCTGGGGGAATATGGGCGCCTCTATCCTGGGGCGCAGACGTTTACCCAATACGAGGAGATGTTCGCCACAGCGGAGCTCGATGCGGTGAGCGTTGCGCTCCCCAACTATCTGCACGCGCCCGTGGCTATCGCGGCGCTCAACGCGGGCCTGCACGTGCTCACGGAAAAGCCCATGGCCATCAACGCCCGCGAAGCGGAAGAGATGCTGCAGGCGGCGCGCCAAGGCGATCGCAAGCTGATGGTTCACTTTAACTATCGCTTCAGCGCGCCCTCCCAATTCCTCAAGCGCTATGTGGACGAAGGCAATCTGGGACGGATCTACTACGCCCACACGCGCTGGCTGCGGGCACGCGGCATTCCCAAGCTGGGCGGCTGGTTCGGACAGAAGGACAAATCGGGCGGCGGCCCTTTGATCGATCTGGGCGTGCATCGGCTCGATCTGGCGATGTGGTTGATGGGCTACCCGCG